>VGRA01000544.1 GCA_016875515.1 Deltaproteobacteria bacterium
CTTCGGGCTGGGCAGCCGGTCAAGCGGCCGCAGCCGGGGTGTTTCCTGGCCGTCGTGCGCGCGCGGACCGGCGCGGCCCCCCGGCCAGGTGCTATGGACGCGCCCCATGCGCGCACTCGTGCTGGATGCCTATGGACTTTCCCCCCGCGGGATGGACCTCCCCAAGCCCTCACCCGGGAAGGGCCAGGTCCGCGTCCGCGTGCGGGCCACCTCGGTCAACCCCATCGACTGGAAGCAGGCGAGCGGGATGTTTCGTCCCATCCTGGGTGCTCGCTTCCCCGGCTTCGTCCCCGGGTATGACCTGGCAGGAGAGGTGGACGAGGTGGGGCCGGGCGTCTCCGGCTTCACCCCGGGACAGCGGGTGCACGCGCGGCTGTCCGGCAGCGCCGCCGGGGCCAACGCCGAGTACGCGCTCGCAGGCGTGGACGCGCTGCAGCAACTCCCGGACAGCGTGGACTTCGCGGCGGGCGCGGGCCTTCCGCTCGCCGGGATGACGGCGCTGCAGGGGCTGCGGGACGTCTGCGGGCTGCCGCTCACCGGGGCCACCGGGCGGGTGCTCGTGGTGGGGGCCTCCGGCGGGGTGGGGCATTACGCCGTGCAGCTGGCGCGGCATGCAGGGGCGCACGTCTCTGCCGTCTGCAGCGGCAGGAACGCGGCGTTGGTCCGCAGGCTCGGCGCGCAGGAGGTGGTGGACTACACGCAAGCGGACGCCTTCAGCGGGGTGGCCCCGTTCAACGCCATCCTCGACTGCGTGGGCGTACCGGTGGGGGAGTACCTCCCGCGGCTGCTGCCCGGCGGCTGCTTCGCCTCGTGCCTGCCTGGCCCGTCCGTCTTTGCCCACGGCCTCCTCAACGGCCTGCGCGGCAAGAAGGTCCGGCCCGTGCTGCTGAAGGGCAACGCCGTGGACCTGGGCGTGCTGGGCGGACTGGCCTCTGCCGGCAAGCTGGAGACGGTGGTGGACAGCCGCTTCCCCGCCGGGCAGCTCGCCGCCGCATGGGAGCGCAGCCGCACCGGACGGGCCGTGGGAAAGATCATCGTCGAGTTCTGAGGGGACACCAGCATGGAACCGGGATTCTGGCGGGCACGGTGGAGCGAGGGACGCATCGGGTTCCACGAGGGGCGCCCCAACGCCCACCTCCAGCGGCATCTGGACGTTCTTGCAGGCGTGCGCCGGGTCTTCGTCCCGCTGTGCGGCAAGGCGGAGGACCTGGCCTTCCTGGCCGCGGCCGGGCACGAGGTGGTGGGGGTGGAGCTGGTGGAGGACGCGGTGCGCGCCTTCTTCGCCGAGCACGGGCTGGAGCCGTCCGTTTCGCGCGACGGTCCGTTCGCCCGGTATGCCCACGGCAACCTCGCGCTGCTGGCCGGGGACGTGTTCGAGGCCACGCCCGAGCGGCTCGGCACCTTCGACGGCTGGTATGACCGCGCTGCGCTCATCGCGCTGCCGCCGCCGCTGCGCACCTTCTACGTCCCGCACCTGCGCACCCTTCTGTCACCGGGCGCCACCGGGTTGCTCGTCACCGTGGAGTACGACCAGGCGCAGCGGGAGGGGCCGCCCTTCTCCGTGGAAGAGGACGAGGTGCGCAGCCGCTTCTCCGGCATGGACGTCCAGCTGCTGGACGACGTCCCGGCAGACCGCTTCGGGGACCTGCCGTCGCGCGAGAAGTGCTTCGCGCTCCGGGTGGGGCAAGGGGCCACTCCGTGAGCAGCCCGCTGCAGGGGCTGCCCATCCTGGGCGTGGGGGCCAGCCTCAGCCTGGAGGCCCGCCCGGACCCGGCGGCATTGGCGGCGCGCCCCGGCGGCCCCAGCTTCGTCGAGTACGCCAGCAAGGCGTGCTTCGAGGCGGTGGGCGGGGACGTGGCCCGGGTGAAGGCCGCCGGGGCCCGCGTGCTCTTCCACCCCTCGTACATCAACTTCTGCGGCACCTTCCCCAACGCGCAGGCGTGGCTGGACGAGACGGCCCGGCACATTTCCGCCACCGGCTCGCCGTGGTTCGCCCAGGACGTGGCCTACTGCGGCTGGGAGGGCAACCCGGGGTATTCCACCCAGTTCGGCTTCTTCCTCCCGCCCCTGCTCACCGGGGCCTCGCTGGAGGCCGCGTGCGAGCGCGTCCGCGAGGTGATGGCGCGCGTCCCGGTGCAGGTGGCCCTGGAGCCGCCCCCGTTCAACTTCGTGGTGGGGGACATGGGGCTGCTTCGCTTCTTTGGCGCGCTCGCCGAGCGGACGGACGCCGCGCTGCTCCTGGACGCCGGGCACCTGGTCTCCTGGGAGGTGGCCACCGGCCTTAGGGTGGCAGACGACGCGGAGGGCTTTCCGTGGCACCGCGTGGTGGAGCTGCACGTCGCGGGCGGAAAGCTGGAGGCAGGGGAGGGGGGCGGGGCCGTCTACGTGGACGCCCACGAGCAGGCCGTCCTAGAGCGGACGTGGGACATGTTCCGCTGGCTGCTGGGGCGCGCCACGCAGCTGCGCGCGGTGTGCTTCGAGTGCGAGGGGGCCACCGAGGAGGCCGTGATGGCCACGCTCGCCCGCGTGCGCGGGATGGTGCTGGAGCACGGCGCCTGCCCCGCGCTCGTGGAGAAAGTACAGGAGGAGTTGCGTGGGGTTGCGTGAACAGGAGCGGGCGCTGCTCGCGCTGGTGTTCGATCCGGCCGCGCGCGCCGCCTTCCAGGTGGACCCGGACGCCGCTCTCGCCGGGCTGGGGGTGCCGCCGGAGGACCGCGCCGCCTTCACGGGACTGTCTCGTGCGGGGCTGGAGGTGGATGCGCGGGACCGGGCGTTGCTCGTGCTCGGGCGGCTGGCCGCCTCGTTCCCCATGACGCTCGCCGCGCTGTCGGCCTTCCCG
>VGRA01000545.1 GCA_016875515.1 Deltaproteobacteria bacterium
TCGAAGCTGCCACGCTGCTCGCGGATGGCCTCCTGGGACTGGCTGTCCACGTAGGCATTGCCGGCCTTCACCAGCCGAGCGGCGCAGTCGTACATGCGGCCGAAGTAGTCGGACGCGAAGAAAAGGTTGCTGCCCCAGTCCGCACCCAGCCACTTCACGTCCTGCTGGATGGACTCCACGTAGAGCGTGTCCTCCGTGGTGGGGTTGGTGTCGTCGAACCGCATGTGGAACGTCCCGCCGTAGCGGGCGCACAGCCCGGCATTGAGCAGGATGGACTTGGCGTGGCCGACGTGGAGGAACCCGTTGGGCTCCGGCGGGAAGCGCGTCACCACCTTGCCACCGTTGCGCCCTGCGGCGAGGTCCGCGTCGATGATGTCGGTGAGGAAGTTGCTGCGGCGCTGGGGGTCGCTCATGGGAGGCCCCTCATAACACTCCCCCGAGCGGTGATAGAGCGCCATTCATGGCCCACCGTTCCACCGTGGTCGAGGACGCCTTCTTCCCCGGCGCCCGCGCACTGCGCCGCCACTTCGAGCAGCGCTTCGCCCACCCGCGCGCCGCCACCGCGGACCGCTTCGTGTGGGACTGGTGGCACGTGCCGGGCCAGTACACCGCGCTGCGCACCCCCGCCTGGACCTTCTTCCCCAAGGCGCTCTACGACCGGTTCCACCAGCGGCTCGCCTGGTGGGGGCGGCGAGCGCTGGGCTGCCACGACATTTCTCCGCCGTGGCTCTCCTGCTACGTGGAGGGCTGCGAGCAGCGGCTGCACGGGGACCTGCCGCATGGCGCCTTCGCCTTCGTCTACTCGCTCACCCCCTGGGCGGGCCGCGCCTTCCGCGGCGGGGAGACGCTGCTGCTGCGGGAGGAGGTGCTGGACTACTGGGACGGGTTCGTCTCCACGCGCTCGCTGGAGGAGCCCCAGCTGCTGCGCGAGGTGCAGCCCCGCTTCAACCGGCTCACCGTGTTCGACGGGCGGCTCCCCCACGCGGTGCGGCGGGTGAGCGGCGTGCAGGATCCGCGGGAGGGGCGGCTCGTGGTGCACGGCTGGTTCGTGCAGCCGCGCCCCTTCGTGGAGGGGCCGCTGCCGGTGGAAGCGCTCGAGGCGGCCATCCCCGTGCTGCTGGAGTCGGGCACCGCCGCGCTCGCCCCTGGCGTGGCCCCCGCGGGGCTGGTGAGCCTCTCCTTCCGCGTCACCGCGGCCGGCAGGCCCACGGCGGCCCGGCTGCTGTGCGACACCACCCGTGTCCCCGCCCACCAGGACGGGGCGCGGCGCCGCTTCGTGCAGGCCCTGCTCGCCGGGGTAAAGTGGCTCGCCTTCCCCCGCCAGCGCGGCCCCTCCCGCGTCACCCTTCCCCTGCTCTTCGAGAGGTAGCCCCCGCCATGCCCCTGCCCGCCTGCGGCCTGTACCGCACCACCGTCCCGCTCGGCACCTCCGTGCCGGCCGGGCGGCTCGTCTACTTCCACAACCACGGCGAGCCCTCCGCGGGCATCTACCTGCCCACCGCGTGGAGCCTCAACCGCGCCCAGTGGCAGGAGCACGGCACGCCCATCCCGGACGAGGCGTGGGCCCACACGCTCTCCCCGCTGCGCGCCGAGGGGCTGTACCGGGTCCGTGAACCCTTCACCTGCTGCGACAAGCGGTGCCGCACGTTCGAGGCGGGGCTGCTGGTGCAGCTGGGCTACACCGGCGAGGCGGAGGCGCTCCTGTTCGTGCCCGAGTGGACGCACGCGGGCCTGGGCTTCCCCGAGCGCGGTTCTGCCGTGGACGCGGGGCGGCTGCAGCTGCTCGAGCCGCTGAAGGTGCCGCACGGGGCCCACCCGCCGCCCAAGCCGGCGGGCAACCTCCTCCACTGACGCGGCGCCGCCGCTCAGCGGTCCTCGATGAGGTCCTTCGCCGTCAGCTCCGGGGCGGCCCGGCCGGACTCGTATTCCAGCAGCCCCAGCTCCGCGTAGAGCGGGCGCACGCGGTCCGAGAGCAGGCCAATCCGCTTCAGGTTGGGGATAATCCGCTTGAACATGGTGCGCCGGAACAGCGCCATCATGTTGCTGTCCATCACCAGCGCGTTCCACTCCTTCCGCGTGAGCTCGTGGGCGTAGTGCTCCTCGTAGAACTCGTGCGCGAGGAAGCGGCTGCGGAGCAGCAGCGCCACCTCGAACGTCCAGTCCTCCCGCTCGCGGCGCTCCTTCTCCGAGAGCGACTTCACGTGCTCCTCCAGCGCCAGCACGCCGTAGTGGACGTGGCGGGCCTCGTCGCTGATGACGTAGGTGAGGAGCTGCTTGAGCAGCGGCTCCGCCGTCAGCTGCCGCAGCATGCCGAAGGCCCCCAGCGCCAGCCCTTCGATCATGATCTGCATGCCCAGGAACTTCATGTCCCAGCGGCTGTCCCCCACCAGCGCATCAATGACGACGTAAAGGTTGTCGTTGATGTCGTAGAGCTTGCCCAGCTTCTGATCCAGGTAGCCGTGGAAGACCTCCACGTGGCGCCCCTCGTCCATCACCTGCGAGGCGCCGTACAGCTTGCCATCCAACCAGGGCACCGCCTCGGTCACCTGGGTGGCGGCGTACAGCGCCCCCTGCTCGCCGTGGAGGAACTGGCTGAGCAGCCAGGCGGTGAGATCCCGCCGGAGCAGGTGCCGCTCGGCCGGCGTCCTCCGGCTCCAGGACGGCAGGGTGGAGAACGGCAGGAAGTCATCCGGGACGAGCAGCGTTTCCGGCCGCTCCGGGTCCACCGAGGTAGCCCAGTCCAGGTCCTTCGTGGCGTTCCACTGGTTGACCTTGGCCGCCTCGTACAGCCGCCTCATCTCCGGCCGCTCGCGGGCGTACGTCCAGTCGAAGTGG
>VGRA01000546.1 GCA_016875515.1 Deltaproteobacteria bacterium
TGGCTCGGTGCCGGGGGGCGTCTCCGCGGGCGGCGATTCCGCGGGGGAGGCGGGCTCGGCGGTCCAGCCGGCGGCGGTGCGGATGAGCGCGGCGCGAACGGCGGTGCTGCCCACGGACTCGCCCACCGTGGCCCAGCGCTCCGCCAGGGCCAGCGCGGCGGTGCGCGCGGCGCCGAACTCCAGCCGCTCGGCCCACACCCTCAGCCCCTCGGCGTCCAGAACGGCCGCCACCAGCGCCACCGTGAAGACGGTGGCGAACATGGTGCCGACGGAGGTGGTGCGCCTGGGGGTCAAGGGAGGGTCAGAACTGGAAGTAGATGAACGGGGCGATGCCGGAGGGGCCCAACGCCTCGACGAGGAAGAGGAAGCCACCGAGCGCGGCCCCTTGCACGGCAGTGGGGAGCCGTTCGAGCGCGTCCTGCAGCCGGCGCATCGCGGGCCCGAACCACTGGGGCAGGTAGCCCGCCGCGAGGGCGAGCCACACCGCGGGCGGCACCTCGCCGGTGCCCGGGCGGAACAGGGCGCGGAGGATGGCCCAGGTGTCCGCGGCCGTGGTGGCGCGGAAGGGGATCCACGCCAGCAGCACGAAGTGGAAGGTGAGGAACGCCATCACCGGCGTGTAGAGCGGGTGGACCCCCAGCCTCCGGCCCAGCGCGGAGGCCTCGAGCCGCCGCTCGGCGGCCAGCGCAAGACCGTGCATCAGCCCCCAGAAGAGGAAGTTCCACGACGCGCCGTGCCACAGCCCGCCGAGCACCATGGTGATGAGCAGGTTGCGCTCGGTGGCGGTGGGGGTGGCGCGGCTGCCGCCCAGCGGGATGTAGAGGTAGTCGCGCAGCCAGGAGGAGAGCGAGATGTGCCAGCGCCGCCAGAAGTCGCGGATGGAGGTGGAGGCGTACGGGGCGTTGAAGTTGTCCGGGAACTTGTAGCCGAGCAGCAGCGCGCACCCAGTGGCCATGTCCGTGTAGCCGGAGAAGTCCGCGTAGATTTGAGCCCCGTACCCATACACCGCGGCCCACGCGCGGAGCCCGCCGCTGCCCTCGGGCATGGTGAAGACCGAGTCCACCACGCACTGCGCGAGGGTGCCTGCCACCAGCACCTTCTTCACGAGCCCCGTGGCAATCAGCCGCAGCGCGGTGGCGGTCTCCACCTCGGACGCGTTCGGCCCCTTGTGCAGCTGCGGCAAGAACTCCGAGGCGCGCAAGATGGGGCCGGCCACCAGCTGCGGGAAGAAGGCCACGTACAGCAGCCCCTCCTCCCAGCCCACCAGGTCCGGCAGCTTCTTGCGGTAGCCGTCCACCAGCAGCGAGATGACGTGGAAGACGAAGAAGGAGATGCCCACGGGCAGGGCCACCGCGGGCAGGGTGGGGGTGACGTGCAGCCCTACCAGCGACAGGGCGTCCACCACGATGCCGGCGAGGAACCCCAGGTACTTGAAGAACGCGAGCGTGGAGAGCGACCCGACGATGCCCACCGCGAGGAACACCTTTGCCCGGGCGGGGGAGCGCTCTTGCTGGACGAAGCGGGTGAGCGCGGTGCCGAACAGGGACAGCCCCACGAGCAGCGGCACCAGCTTCAGGTCCCAGAAGCCGTAGAAAGCCCAGCTGGCGACCAGCAGGAACCGGCGGTGGACGCGCAAGTCTCCGGCCAGCGCCCATGCGACGATGAGCGCCACCATGAAGAAGAGCGAAAACTCCACCGTGGGGAACAGCACGGCGGCTTTTTCGGGGGGATTCCGCCCGTTGTCGAACGTTTTCGTCCTGTGTGTCGCACTGCTGGGCGGCCCCTCGGCTGCTCAGCCGCTGCCGCTCCAGCCCGGGGGCCCCGGGGAGCAGGTCCTGGAGGTGCCGGCACCGGGGCTCGCCAGTCCCGGGGTGGGGCAGCGGGGCCGGGTAACGGTGGCGGTCCACGGCGTCGGCGCATGGGGGCCGGAGGCGCTGCCGGTGCTCTACCTGCCGGGGTTCGACGCGGGGACAGAGGACGTCCGTGCCACCGTCCTGCCAGCGTTGACCGCCGCGGTGGAGGCGGGGCGGCTTCGGCCATTGCTCGTGGCCGTGGTGGATGGGCGCAATGGGCTGGGCGGGGGCTTCTACGCGGGGAGCTGGGGGGATTGGCTCGCCACGGCGGTGCCCGGGTTGTTCAGGTCCCTGGGCGTGAAGGGCAAGCCCGTGCTGGTGGGCCACTCCATGGGGGCGCTCGGGGCGCTGCGCCTGGCCGTGGCGGAGCCGGACGTGTTTGCCGGGGTGGTGGCGGTGTCGCCGGTGACGGGGCTTGAGTCGGTGGCGTCAGCGAGGGTGGTCCGCAGGGCAGCGGGGCTCCTGGCGGGTGGTGAGGGCCCCTCTCAGTGGGCGAGGACTCCGACGTTGGCCCACTTCCGGGAGCGGCTCTTCTGGGCGGCGGTGGCGGCGTTCATGCCGCAGCAGCGCAGCTGGGCCTCGGCCTTGAAGGGCACCTCGCTGACCGCTTCGACGCGCCGTGCGCTGGTTGCGCAGCTCGAACCGCAGCACGCCTTCGGCGCCGTGCCGCGAGGCTTCTGCGACCTGCCGGTGAAACTCTACGCGGGCAGCCGCGATGTGCTTGTTGCCGAGGCCTCGGTGAAGAGGCTCGGCGAAGCGCTCGCGACGGCCTGTCCGGGCGGCGACGCGACGCGGGTGCGCCACGACGGCGACCACCTGTCCCGGCTGCCCGAGGACGTGGTGGAGGGGCTGGCCGGGTTGGCCGCGCACGCCGGTCGCTGACGCGGGTTTTTCGTATCCTTGCAAAAAATGCACTAAGATGCATGAAATACAAGGATGTTTCCGCGTGCCATCGAAGGCAGGCTGGTTGAAGCAC
>VGRA01000547.1 GCA_016875515.1 Deltaproteobacteria bacterium
GCCAGTTGCCGCCCGGGGCCCGGATGGGCCCGCCTCCCCCCGGCGCCATGATGAGCGGCGGCGGCCCCGGCGGCCCCACGGCCATGCTGCCCGGCAGCGGCCCCACCCCGGGCAAGGGCGCCATGCAGGTGGCCGCGGCGCGGCTCATGCGGGTGGAAGGGGCCCGGGAGCTGCAGCCGTATGACATCAAGACCAGCCTGGAGACGGTGCTCCCCGGGCTGGCCGGCTGCTTCGAGAAGACCAACGGCGGCAAGGAGCCCATCTCGGCGGACCTCGTGTTCGAGGGGTGGGCGTCTGGGGGCGAGGGCACGGTGCGCAACGCCAACGTCACCCGGCTCGCCCCGGAGGACGCCGCGCTGCGCACCTGCCTGCAGGAGCAGCTGGACAAGGCGAAGTTCCGCGCCACCAGCGAGGGGGCCATGCGGTTCGAGCTGCCGCTGAAGTACGCCCTGCAGCCCAGCAGCACGCCGGTGGTGCCGGACCCCCGCCAGGGGGCCATGGGCGGGCAAGGGGGGCCGGGCGCCGCCTTCGGTGGCCCCCCCATGGGCGGGCAGCGGCCGCCGGGCGTGCCCGCGGGCGCCATCCCCGCGGGCGAGCTGCCGCAGATGTCCCCGCTGGACCAGGCGCCTGCGGGCATGGAGCAGTTCATCGACTTCGGGCCCAACGGGCCGCCCAAGGGCGCCACCTTCCGCAACACGCCGCCCACGCAGGGGAAGTGACGTGGGGGCCGCTGCCGCGGACTTCCGCCCGCTGTCCGGACTGGGGCCGGTGCGCCTCGCTTCGCGCACCAGCCCCGCCTGGACGGCGCTCGCCGTGGAGCGCTTCCCCGAGGTGCTGGTGGACCACGCCCACTGCGAGAAGAAGGCGGCGGCCAACGCGCTGTCACTCCTGCAGGCCTACCCGGAGCTGGACGGGCTGCCCGCGCACATGGCGCGGCTGGCGCGCGAGGAGGCAGCCCACCTGGCCCGGGTGCTCCGGATGATGGAGGAGCGCGGGCTGCGGCTGACGAAGGACGAGGGAGATCCTTACGCGCAGGGGCTGCAAAAGCTCATCCGCAAGCCCTACGAGCAGCGCCGGCTGGACCGGCTGCTCGTGGCCGCCGTCATCGAGGCGCGGTCGTGCGAGCGGCTCGGGCTGCTGGCCGAGGCGCTGCCGGACCCGGGGCTGCGGCGGTTCTACGCGGAGCTGGCGCAGAGCGAGGACGGCCACCAGGCCCTCTTCCACAGGCTGGCGGTGCAAGCCTCGGGTGAGGCCGAGGCGGAGGCCCGGCTGGGGTGGATGCTCCAGGAGGAGGCGGCCCTGGTGGCCGCGCTGCCCCTCCGGGCCGCCGTGCACTGAGGCGCCGGCCCCGGGCTTCCCCCCTCTCGCCCCGCAGGAGCACCGCTGGCGCGCGCGGGACCGTCCCCCGGGCAGGCCTCCCGTCACACCTGCCGCGGGCCACGCGCACCGGTCTCCACTCGGGCCCCCGCTGGCAGGCGGGCTGCAGCGGCCGCTCGCCCGCAGCACCCACCCGAGGGAGGCACCCATGAGCGGAACAGCGGCGGCGACGAGCGGCATATCCACCCCACACCCTGCAGCGGGCGAGGCGCAGCGTCCCCCCACCCGGGGCGAATGCAGCGAGTCCGTGCGCACGCTGCAGCAGGCCCTGCTGGCGCACGGGGCGAGCCTGCCCCGCTTCGGGGCGGACGGGGCGTTCGGGCGGGAGACGGAGGCGGCGCTCAGGTGGTTCCAGCGGGGGCGGGGCCTGCCCGCCAGCGGGAAGCTGGACGCGGCCACGCGCGCAGCCCTGGCCGCCCCCGTGCGCCTGCCGCCAGGGGATGCCCCGCGCCCAGCGGCCGCCCCGGCTCGCCCCGCCACGCCGCCCACGGCCTCCGCCCGCACCGCGGACGTGGTGGAGATGGCGAAGGACGGGCTGTTGCACGCGGTGGTGGGCGTGGGGTTTGACGAGCAGGGGGCGGACCTGGACGCCGCCGCCCGGGCCCGCGGCGGGCTGCTCGCCCGCGGCTTCGTGCCGCTGCGGGTCTCCGGGCTGGACGACGCGCAGGTGGCCGCCCTCGGCATCCCGCCGGGGACGCTGGACCCCCGCTCCACCTACTACACGCGGGAGCTGCTGCTGGGCGGCCGGACGGTGCGGGCGCTCGTGCAGTTCGTGGACCGGGACTCGGAGGCCCCGCGGGAGGAGTTCCTCCACGGCCTGCGCAACGCCGAGCTGGTGCTCTACGCCGGTCACGCCCGCTACGGCTCCGGGCCGGACTTCGACGCGCTGGAGCGCAACGACGGCAACGTGGTGTTCGGCACGGCGTACGATCCGGCCATGCGGGCCCGGCTCCGGGGGGAACCCAACGCCCTGCAGCGCGAGCGGCTCTCCCCCGGCTACCAGCTCATGCTGTTTGCCGGCTGCCGGACGCGGGACTACCTGGACGAGCTGCGCGCGCTGCCCCGCGGCAAGGACCCGGGCAACCTGGACCTGCTGCTCAGCGACGACCTCTTGTACTGGTCCGACATGCCGGAGACCGTGCTCGCCACCCTGGACGCGGTGGTCGCCGGCCAGGACGTGGAGGCGCTGCGCGGCCGGCTCGCGCGCCTCAACCGGGGCGCCACCTTTACCGCGGACGGCTTCGGGGACAACCCGGTGCCGCGCAGTTGACGGGAGGTGGCCGCGGGGCGCTGGCGCACCGAGCTCACCCTGTCCACCTTGCGCAGGCCCGCCATGGTGAAGGCCGCGCTGCAACGCCTCCGCAACCGTCTCCGCAAGCGGCAGGAGGTACCCCTCCTTGCGCCGTCCCGCGGACGGCTGGGCACGCCGAAGATCTCCGTGCTCGGCGTG
>VGRA01000548.1 GCA_016875515.1 Deltaproteobacteria bacterium
CGGGGGACGTGCGGCTGGACGAGCCGCTCGCGCCGAAGGTCACCGTGCGGGCGGGCGGGGTGGCGGAGGCGTGGTTCCGGCCTCGCACGGTGGAGGGGCTGCTCGCCGGGCTGACGCTGGCCCGCGCCGAGGGGGCGCCGCTCACGCTGCTGGGGGGCGGTGCCAACACCCTGGTGGGGGACGGCGGCGTGCCCGGGCTGACGGTGAGCCTGCCTTCGGATCTCCTGCCCGAGGAGCTCCTCAGGGACGAGGCCGGGGCGCGGGTGACGCTGTGCGCGGGAAGCGCCATCAACCGGCTGATCGTGGTGATGAGGAAGCACGGCCTGGTGGGGGCGGAATTCCTGGCCGGCATCCCGGGGACGCTGGGCGGGGCGGTGGCCATGAACGCCGGCACGCGGATGGGCGAGTGCATGTCCATCGTGGAGGCGGTGGAGGTGGCCACGGCGGAGGGCCTTGGCTGGCTCAGCCTGCGCGAGCTGCCGCACCGCTACCGGCACACGGAGTTGCCCGAGCGGGGCGTGGTGACGCGCGTGCGGTTCCACGTACCGTTCGGGGACCTGGCGGAGTCCCAGGCGAAGATGGACGCGGACCTGGGCTACCGGAAGCGCACGCAGCCGCTGTCGCTGCCCAACTTCGGCAGCGTCTTCAAGAACCCGCCCGGGGACCACGCGGGGCGGCTGCTGGAGGCGGCGGGGCTCAAGGGGCACACGGTGGGCAGGGCGCAGGTGTCCCAGCTGCACGCCAACTGGATCGTCAACCTGGGCGGCGCCAGCGCGCGGGACATCACCGCGCTCATCGAGGACGCGCAGCGGCGGGTACTGGAGCAGGGCGGGGTGCAGCTGCAGCCCGAGGTCAAGCGGGTGGGGAGCTTCACGTGAAGGGGACGGACATGAAGGGCAAGCGGGTGGCGGTGCTGCTGGGCGGGATGTCTTCCGAGCGCGACGTATCGCTGCGGACGGGGGCGGCGGTGGCGGGGGCGCTGCGCGGCGCAGGCCACGACGTGGTGGAGCTGGACGTGGGGACGGACGTGGCCCGGCGGCTCGCAGAGGAGAAGGTGGAGGTGGCCTTCATTGCCCTGCACGGCCGCTACGGCGAGGACGGCTGCATCCAGGGGCTGCTGGAGAGCCTGGCCATCCCCTACACGGGCAGCGGCGTGCTCGCCTCGGCGCTGGCCATGGACAAGGTGGCGGCGAAGCGGATGCTGGAGGCGGCGGGCATTCCCACGCCGCGCTGGTGCGCGTTCGACACGGCCGCGGAGGCGCTCGCGAGGGAAGGGACGCTGGGGCTGGAGCTGCCGGTGGTGGTGAAGCCCTCCCGCGAGGGCAGCAGCGTGGGCGTGCACGTGTGCAAGGGCTGGGAGGCGTACCGGGAGGCGGTGCGCGAGGCGGCCACGCACGCGGGGCAGCTGCTGGTGGAGGCCTTCGTGGCCGGGCGCGAGGTGCAGGGGGCGGTGCTGGACGGCGAGGCGCTCGGCGTCATCGAGGTGGTGCCGGGGCGGGAGTTCTACGACTTCCAGGCCAAGTACGGCGCCAACAGCGGGACGCGCTACCTCTTCCCGGCCCCGCTCCCGGAGGCGCAGTACCACCGGGTCAACGCGGTGTGCCTCGCGGCCCACCGGGCGCTGGGGTGCAGCGGCGCCACGCGCTCGGACGTCATCCTCACGCCGACCGGCGAGGTGTACCTCCTGGAGGTCAACACCCTGCCCGGGATGACGGCCACCTCGCTGCTTCCCAAGATCTCGGAAGGACGGGGGATTTCCTTCACTGCGCTGTGCGAGCGGCTGCTCGCGGGGGCGTCTCTCAAGGCCTGACCGCGGCCCCCCTCCTGCAACAGCTACAAGGCAGTAGCCGGAAATTTGCCCCACCCCGGATCCGGCCTGAACCTCCTCTCCCTTTCCCCCATCCATGGCCTTCGGACAGAAGAACAAGCGCAGGAAGCAGGACGCCGCGGTGCGGACCGCGGCGGCGCGCGGCGTGCTGTCCACCTACGGCGTCCCGGTGCTGAAATTCCTGGTGCTGGTGGCGGTGCTGGGGGGGCTGTCGTGGGGCGGCGTGGAGGGGTGGCGGTGGGCGCGCACCTCGCCCACCTTTGCGCTGAAGCGGACCGCGTACCACGGGCTCTCGCACGCCACAGAGGCGGAGGTGCTCCGCTACACGGGGCTGTCGGCGGGGCAGAACCTGTTCGAACTGGACCTGGGGGCCATGGAGCGGGCGCTCGCCACGCACCCGTGGGTGAAGCGGGCGGAGCTGCGGCGGCGGCTGCCGAACATGGTGGAGGTGAACGTCACGGAGCACGTGCCGGTGGCCATGGTGACCCTGGGGGATCTCTACCTGCTGGACGAGGAGGGGGAGCCGTTCAAGCGGGTGCGGGTGGGGGACGCGCTGGACCTGGTGCTGCTGTCCGGCGTGGACCGCGAGGAGTACGGGAAGTCCCCCGAGCCGGTGCAGGCCCGGATGCGCGCCGCCATGGACGTCGTGAAGGCGTATGGCCGGAGCGAGGCGGGCAAGGGCCGGCCGGTGTCCGAGGCGCGGCTGGAGGGCGAGGACGTGGTGCTGGTGCTGACCGGGGCGGGCGAGGAGCTGCGCTTCGGGGACGGGGACACCGAGCAGAAGCTGGAGCGGCTGCAGCGCGTGCAGTCGGAGCTGCGCCGCCGGGGGCTGGTGGCAGAGACCATTTCGCTGGATCACCGGACCCGCCCGGGGTGGGTCACGCTCAAGTTGACGGCGCCGGCGTCCGAGCGGACGGCCGGGGCGCGCTGAGGAATGCCCGCGAGGGCGAGGGGAGGCATCACATGGCGAAGCAGAAGAACGGGGACGTCATCGTCG
>VGRA01000549.1 GCA_016875515.1 Deltaproteobacteria bacterium
GTCCGACAAGAGCGTCGCCACCAAGCGCGGCCGGGTGCTTCGCATTGACCGGGACGCCAAGCGCGTCTCCGTGGAGGGGCTGCGGTTGGTCAAGCGGCACCTGCGCAAGGGCGTGAGCCAGGCGAACCCCGAGGGCGGCATCATGGAGATCCCCGGGACCATCGCTCTTTCGGCGGTGGCGGTGGTCTGCAAGAAGTGCGACAAGCCCACGCGCGTGGGCATCCGGTTGGAGGGCGACAAGAAGGCTCGCTTCTGCCGGAAGTGTGACGCTGGAATTGACGGATAGCTGCGGCTCTGGCAAAGAGCCGCCCCCCTACACCGAAGCACAGTGCTGATCGGCTGGCTGCACGCCCCGGGCTTGCCGAAGCAGGAGAGATGACATGGCTGAAGAAGTGAAGGACGACAAGGCCGCGAAGCCGGCTGCTGTGAAGAAGGCCAAGAAGGGTGGCAAGAAGGAGGACGTCCGGAAGGCCGGCTTTGCCGCGAACATCGAGGAGGGGCTGGAGGTCAAGGCGGCCCGCCTTAAGGTTCGGTATCGCAAGGAGGTCGTGCCTGCCCTGATGAAGGAGCTCGGGCTGAAGAACCCGCACCAGGTCCCCCGCCTCGAGAAGGTGGTGGTAAACATGGGCCTCGGCGAGGCGCTCTCGAACAACAAGATCCTCGAGTCCGCCGTCGATCAGCTCGCGTCCATTACCGGTCAGAAGCCCATCGTGACGCGTTCCCGCAAGGCCATTGCGAACTTCAAGCTGCGTGAGAACCAGGCCATTGGCGCCGCGGTGACCCTGCGCAACGACCGCATGTACGAGTTCATGGACCGCCTGGTGAACGTGGCGCTTCCCCGCGTTCGCGACTTCAAGGGCGTATCCAACAAGGCGTTCGACGGCCGGGGGAATTACACGCTCGGCGTCCGGGAACAGATCATCTTCCCGGAAATCAACATCGACGCGATCGAGAAGGTTAAAGGCATGAACATCACTTTCGTTACCACCGCTCGCAACGACGAGCACGGTATGGCCCTGCTGAAACACCTCGGCATGCCGTTCCGCCAGTAAGGAAGACAGACTCCATGGCCAAGCTTTCCAAGATCGCCCAGGCGAAGCGCAAGCCGAAGTTCTCGGTCCGCAAGTACAACCGCTGCCCGCTGTGCGGGCGTGCTCGCGGCTTCCTGCGTAAGTTCAACATGTGCCGCATCTGCCTCCGGAACCGCGCCCTTTCCGGCGAGATCACCGGGGTCACCAAGTCGTCCTGGTAGCACCGCAACAACCGGTCTCCGCGCGTACCCTCTAGGTATTTGCCTAGGGCGGCGCGTAGGTGTAGGAGGCCGCAAACACGTGAGGAGAGGCAGGAGTCCATGGGCCCCTCCACGGAGAAAGTGCAATGCCTGTCAATGATCCCGTGGGTGACCTGCTCACCCGTATCCGCAACGCTGCTCGCGCCCGCCACGACAAGGTCGTGGTCCCGTCCTCAAAGCTTAAGGCGGACGTGGTGCGTGTGCTGAAGGACGAGGGCTTCGTGGGTGACTTCACGGTGCACGAGCGATCCCCGCAGAACGAGCTCACCATCCAGCTGAAGTATGGTGCCGACCGCGCCCCGGCCATTACCGGCATTCGCCGAGCCTCTCGTCCTGGTCTGCGTCGCTACGTTTCCGTGCGTGACATACCCCGCGTGTTGGGTGGGATGGGCATCTGCATACTGTCTACGAGCCATGGCGTCATGAGCGACGTGGAGGCCCGCAAGCAGAAGGTGGGCGGCGAGCTCATCTGCACCGTTTACTAGGGCGAGCGAGGACATACTCCATGAGCCGCATTGGAAAGCAGCCCATCAGGTTGGGCGACAAGTGCAAGGTCACCGTCTCCGGCCAGGTTGTCTCCTTCGAAGGCCCCAAGGGCAAGATGAAGGTGAGCGTGGCGGAAGGTATCAAGGTGGAGGTCAAGGGCGCGGAGGTGCTGGTCCTTCGTCTGGACGATTCGCGTAAGAGTCGCGCACTTCACGGCCTGACCCGTGCCATCCTGAACAACGCTGCTCGCGGCGTGGGGGCCGGCTGGGAGCGCCAGCTGGCCATTCGGGGTGTCGGTTTCCGTGCCGAGGTCAAGGGTAAGCAGGTCCACTTTGCGCTCGGCTACAGCCATCCGGTGGTGTTCGACCTGCCTGAGGGCGTGACTGCCGAGGTCGGCAAGGCGCCGCGCACCGAGGACTCTCTTCCCACGCTGGACCTTACCCTGCGTTCGGTGGATCGCGAGGTGCTCGGAGCGACCGCCGTCAAGATTCGGTCGCTGCGTCCGCCGGAGCCTTACAAGGGCAAGGGCATCAAGTACGCCGAGGAGCGCGTGCGTCGCAAGGAAGGCAAGACCGGTACGGCCTAACGGCCATCATCCACTGGGCGTCCCACTCTTGGGGCGCCCCATCATCTGGCGGGGGAGGACCCCATCCCCGCCGGAAGGAAGCAGAAGGACACCATGGCGAACAAGGATCCCCGTCTCAAGCGCAAGGCCCGCATCCGGCGCAAGCTGTCCGGTACGGCCGAGCGTCCCCGGCTCTCCGTCTACAAGAGTCTCAAGTACGTATACGCTCAGGTGGTGGACGACAGCAGCGGCCGCACCGTGGCGTTCGCATCCAGCCTCTCCAAGGAACTCAAGGGGAACTCGGAGGGTGACAAGAAGGCGGACGCGAAGCGCGTGGGGTCGCTGATTGCCGAGAAGTGCAGGGCGGCCAAGGTTGAGGCGGTGGTGTTCGACCGCAATGGTTACCCGTACCATGGGCGCATTGCTGCCGTGGCGGACGGTGCCCGCGAGGCCGGGCTGCAGTTCTAACGGTTT
>VGRA01000550.1 GCA_016875515.1 Deltaproteobacteria bacterium
CCCACGCGTCCGGCTTCCCCTTGACCAACTTCGCCGCGAGCGCCCGGATGGCCGGGGCGCTGGACTCCACCGCCAGGGTGGCCTCCAGGTTCTTGCCCTTCTCGGGGTCCGCGGCGGGGAAGGGCACGCCGCCCTTCACCTCCGGGGCGCGCAGCGTCACCGCCACGCGCCCGCCCGGCAGCGCCCGGTACGCCTGCCGCGCCGTGTCCACGTGGAACTCGCGGGGCAGCCCCTCCACCTCCAGCGTCACCTCGCCGGGGACGCGGTGCGCGGCGACGGGCAGCGGGGCCGGCAGCGTCACGCGGGTGAGGGTGAAGACCTCGGAGGCCTCCAGCGTCTTCGCCGTCTCCTCGGGCTCGGCGCGCGCCACGAAGTTGGCCCCGAAGCTGACCTCCAGCACCTCTCCCTCTGCCGTGAGGGAGGCCTCCACCGGGACGTTCTCCTTCTCCGACAGCGTCGTCACCCGGCGCAGGCGGGTCTTCACCCCGCCCACCGTGCGCACCTGCTCGCCGGCCGGTGCGCTGCGGGCCTTCCACGCCTTCAGGTCCGTGAAGTCCAGCGCCTCGCCCACCACCGCGCGCTTGCGAAAGAGCGCCACGCGCACCGCGTCTGCCTGGTCTGCCGTCTCGGTGCAGGCGGGCAGGCGGAGCGTCTCCTCCTCGACGCCCGGGCGGGCGCGCTTCACCTGGAGCGTGCCGGGGAGGCACTCGCCCTCCAGCGTCTGCTCGCCGCCGTCTCCGCGCTGCTCGAACCGGAACCCCAGCAGCTTGCCGCGGCGCGTGGCCTCGTAGGTGCGCACCTCGCGGTGGCGCCGCTCCGACCGCCGCCCGCCCACCGTGGCCAGGAAGACGAGCGTGCTCTCCGTCTGGAACCGCCCCCCGGGCAGCCGCTCCAGCGCGGTGGAGAGGTAGCCCACCTTCTTGTCCAGCAGGTACAGCCCGAAGAATTCTGGGGCCTTCGGACGGGGGGCGCGCAGCACGTCGTGGACCGCGGCCGCCGGCTTGCCCGCGTGGGCAGCGGCGGTGCAGACCAGCAGCAGCGACAGCGCGAGGGGGGCGGGACGGGGGCGGGTCATCCGCTGGGTCCGACGCGCGCCTACAGCAGCTTCTTCAGGATGATGAGATCGTCCCCCACCTTGTAGAAGTCCCGGAACCGGCACTCCTCCACGTAGCGGAGCGCCTGGTAGAAGCCCTTCGTCGGGCCGTACGCCTCGGTGGCGGAGGTCTCGATGCGGATGAGGCGCGCGCTGCGGCGCCGCAGCTCCCCCTCCATGGCGGACATGAGCGCCGCGCCAATGCCCTGCCCGCGTACGTCCGGGTCTGCCGCCACCCAGTACAGATCGTACACGCCGTGGGCGAGCGGGGTGGGGCCGTAGCAGGCGAAGCCGACGACGCGGTCACCCTGGACCGACACGAGCACCGAGTACTCGCGGTTGCCCGGCTGCAGCGCGCGGTCCACGTCCAGATTCGCCCACTCCATCTCCTCCTTCGTGAAGGAATCGATGCGGGAGATGAGCGTGCCGAGCGACTCGCGGTGGGAAGGATTGAGGGGTTGGATTTCCATGGCTGCCCCCTCCCTAACACCGACAACGGGGATTGGCACGGGCCCTGCCGTGCTTTACTGCGTACCCGCCATGCGTATCCGGGACCCCATCCACGGCACCCTCTCCGTCTCCGGCCCGGAGAAGGCCGTCATCGACAGCCGCTTCTTCCAGCGCCTCCGCCACGTGCGACAGCTGGGCTTCGGGGACCTGGCGTTCCCGGGCGGCACCCACTCCCGGCACGCCCACTGCCTGGGGGCCATGCACGTGGCCGGCCGCCTGTTCGACGCGGTCGTGGCCCGCAGCGCGCTGCCGGAGCCCGAGGCCGCCCGCTTCCGCGCCGCGGTGCGCGCTGCCGTGCTGTGCCACGACATTGGGCACATGCCCCTCAGCCACGCCTCCGAGCAGATTGCGCCGCTCCGCTCGGCGCTGAAGCTGCCCGCCTGGTTGGAGGGCGAGGGCATGCCGCCGGGCGCGCGCGCCAGCCACGAGGACTACGGGGCAAAAATCCTCGCCGACAGCTCCCTCACCCCGCTGCTCCGCACCGAGTACGGCCCGCTCGGCATCACCCCCGAGGACCTGGCCTTCCTGGTCACCGGGCAGCAGCCGCCCGGGGGCTCGCACTTCGTCCACGCTGGGGTGGACTGGGCGCCGCTGCTCCGCGCGCTCGTCTCCGGCGAGCTGGACGCGGACCGGATGGACTACCTGCTCCGGGACAGCTTCTACACGGGGGTCCAGTACGGCCGGTACGACCTGGACTGGGTGGCCAGCAACCTCAACCCCGCGGTGCGGGACGGCAAGGCCTGGCTGGCGCTCAGCCGCGCGGCGGCCTTCGCCTTCGAGGACTTCCTGCTGAGCCGCTACCACATGTTCGTGTCGGTCTACCTGCACCACACGAGCGTCAACTTCGACCACATGCTGCACCGGTACTACGAGGAGGCGCCGGGAGAGTTCGAGATTCCCGCGGACCCGGAGACCTTCCTGGACTGCGACGACGTCGCCCTGCACCACGCGCTCCGGCGTTCCTCCAACCGCTGGGCCCGCCGCATCGTCACGCGGCAGGGGTACAAGCTGGTGGCCTCCTTCACCGAGCGGGACGCGGACTATGACTTGCGCGCGCTCGAGGCCGCGCTCACCGAGGCGGGGGTGGACCACTTCAGCGCCACCTCGCGCACCACGCTCAGCCGCTACGCGGACAAGGGCGGGCCGTCCCTCTTCATCCTGGACGTCTCCACCGGCCGGCTGACCGAGGTGTCCCGGTACACGCCGCTGT
>VGRA01000551.1 GCA_016875515.1 Deltaproteobacteria bacterium
GCGAAGGACCTTAACGCCTGCGAGCTGTGAACCGCTGAAGCCGTGACATCCCGGGGCCATGCGGAGAGGTTTCGCCGCATGGCCCCCTTCTTTTTTCCTCCGCTCCACCTGTCCGCCATGCACCGCTCCCTTGCTTCGCTCCTCCTGATGCTGTCGCTCGCTGGCCTCACCGGGTGTCCTGCCCCGGGAGGAGGGGCAGACGGCGGAACGCTGCCGGACGGCGGCAAGCTGCTCCCGGACGGCGGCTCCGGCGGTCCGGACCTCACGCCCAGGCTCGCCGCTGCCACCGCGCGTGCCGCCGGGCGGCGGGGCCAGGACGTGGTGGTGCGCGTGACGGGAACGGACGCGAACGCGGACGTGGCCGCGCTGGAGGTGGCGCTGCTGGACGGCGCGGGGGCCGAGGTGGCCGCCTACGCGCGCAACCCCGGGAAGGACCCGAACACGGGAACGGCGTGGTGGCCGTTCGAGGCCTCGCTCGCCGGGAAGAAGTCCTTCACCGACGTCCAGGTGAGGCTCGAGGACGTGCGGGAAGCCCTCCCCGCCATTGCGTCCGTCCGGGTGACCGTGCTGGATGCGCGCGGTCAGCGCTCGGAGGCCGCCACCGTGGAGGTGCAGGACCAGCCGGAGGCGCAGCTGGGGGAGGGGTGCGACAAGGAGTTGGTGCTGAACCGGTGCATTGCCGGGGCCGCGTGCAAGGGGACCCCCGGCCTGTGCGCCGAGGGCGGTCCGCCGGTGGTGACCAAGCTCACCTACGCGCGCACGGACGCGGGCTACTCGGTCATCCGCTGGACCGGGACGGACGCGGACGACGACGCCACCGAGCTGCAGTTCACCTTCGCGGATGCCAACGACCAGCCCATCAACGGGGACCTGGACGGGGACGGCACCCCGGAGGCCTCGCAGTACCTGCACGACGTCACGGGGAGCGGGGAGGACGGCAAGTTCGTGGGGGGGCTGGAGCCCTCGTTCTCGTTCGTTGACAGCGTGCCGCGGCTCGTCGTGAAGCCGAAGGACGCCGCCGGCAACGAGGGGGCGGTGGTGTCCTCCCCCCTGGCTTGGATGCCGGTGCGGACCGCGGGCCAGTCGTGTGATCCGCTTGGCTCTGACACCTGCAAGGCGGGCTCTGCCTGCTACCCGGGCGTGCCAGGCACCAGCAACGCGTGCCAGCCGCTGGCCACGGCGCGCAAGCGCCGCTGTGACGCCGCCCCCGTGCTGGACTTCACCGCCGGGGAGCGCTTTGCGCTGGGGGAGCTGCGCGGCGCCAGCGGCTTCACCCCCACCTGCGCCGAGGCGCAGGCCTACCCGGACAGCGTGGTGAAGCTGAAGCTGTCCGAGCCCGTGGCCCGGCTGGTGCTGACCACGGACAACGCCAGCACAGCGGTCGACACCATCCTCACCGTCCTCTCTGGTCCGTGTGACGGGAACGCCACCGTGGTCGCTTGCAACGATGACTCGGTGGGGGTCTCTACCCAGGGCAGCACCGTGGAGCTGACCAACCTCCCGGCCGGCACCTACGCAGTGGTGATTGACTCGTACAAGCCGGAGGGCGGTCGCTTCCTGCTTCAGGCCAGCGAGCCGTAGCGGGACATTGACGACGCTTTAGGGGCCGGTGACCGCGAGCGACTGTCCGGCCCGCAGCACGCCGCCGTTCTTCAGCCGGTTCCACTTCCGCAGCTGCGCCACCGTCACCCCATACTTGCGCGCCAACTTCCCCAGCGTGTCCCCGGGCTGGACGGTGTGTTGGCCCGCCTTCGGCTTCTGCTGGGGTCGGGCGGTGGGGGACGGGGCGCGGTCCGGGCCCGCCGCCGTCACCGCTGCGCCTGCGCCCGGCCAGAGGACCAGCTGCTGGCCCACCTTCAGGCCCCGGCGCCCGCGCGGCAGCTGGTTCCAGGCGCGGATCTCCTCCGCCGTCACGGCGAACCGTTGGGCAATGCTCCAGAGCGAGTCTCCGGACGCCACGCCGTAGGTGACCCGCCGCTTGCCCCCCACCGTCTCCACCTTCACCGTGCCGGACCTGCCCGGCTTGCCGCGCGGCCGCTGCAGGGCGCCCGCGGGGATCTCGTCCTGGGCGCGCGCCGCCACGTAGCCCTCCCGCCGGGCGCGGGCCACCTGCGCGGCCATCACCTCCGCGCGGTGCTCCTTCGCCGTGGCCACGGGGATCATCAGGGCGGTGTTCACCTTGAGGTAGCGGGCGTTCTTCAGCCCGTTGAGCCGCATGATGGCCTCCGGGGCAGACCCGTGCGTGGACGCAATCCGCCCCAGCGTCTCCCCCCGGCGCACCACGTGGCTGCGGAACGCGACCCGCTCCTCGGGCAGCTTCTCGAAGTGGGCGCGGAAGGCGGCCGCCGTCCCCTTCGGGACGCGCAGCAGGAACGGGTTGCCCTGAGCGTCCGGTGGCGGACTGTAGCAGCGCTTCAGGGCGGGGTTCAGGTCCTCCAGCACCTCCGCCGCGGTCCCGGCCGCCTCTGCCAGGAGCGCCAGGTCCGTGGGCCTCGGGACCTTCACCTCGTCGTACACGTACAGCGGCTCGGGGGAGAACTCGCTCCGGGAGAAGCCGAACGCCTCGGGGTACTTGCTCACCAGCGCCGCGGCGATGAGCTTGGGCACGTAGTGCTGGGTCTCCCGCGGCAGCCCGCGGCCGTTGATGAGCTCCCAGAAGTCAGACGTGCCGCGCCGGTCAATGGCCTTGCGGATCCTCCCGCCCCCGGCGTTGTAGCCGGCCCAGGCCAGGTACCAGTGGCCGAACTGCCCGTGCAGCTCCTTGAGGAAGCGCGCCGCCGCCACAGTGGCCTTGAGCGGATC
>VGRA01000552.1 GCA_016875515.1 Deltaproteobacteria bacterium
GCAGAAGAGCAGGTTGCCCGCGGCGCTGCGGGGAGGCAGCCCGGCCACCCCCAGGAGGGCGGCTTCGTCCAGGGCGGCGTGGCCCACGGCGGCGGGGTGCCCCAGTTCCAGCAGCGGCACCGACCGCAGCAGCGCCTGCCCTGCGGCAAAGGGCAGCACGTCCGCGAGCGAGGCGAGCAGCGCGTCCCGGCACTGCTCCAGCCACGCGCTGCCCCGCTCGAGCGCGTCCCCGGGGACGAAGGTGCTGGCCGTGACGGTGTGGGTGTCCACCGGGGGAGGGCGGTCCCCGGCGGCGCGGGAGGGAAGGGACTGCAGGAGGACGGTGCCGGTGTGGGGCTCGCGGGGCTCGAGCAGGGCGAGCGGCCCCAACCCCACCGGCAGCGCGGAGGAGGGGAGGACGAGGTTGAGCGTGAAGAGCAGCTCGCGCGGCCGGGCGTCCCGGAGCTGGGACAGCAACTTGGACTGCCGCCGGTGCTCGGGCACCCAGCGGGCCAGGGCGGCAGCGTCCATGGCCACCAGCCCGCAGGCGGCCGTCACCGCCTCGCCGCGGGCGAGCTGCAGGCCGGCGAGCTTCGACCCGAAAAAGGTGAGGGACTCCAGGAGGGGCTTGCCCGGCGGGGCGGAGAGGACGACGGCGCCCAGCTCCTCCACGCGCTGGAGCAGCAGCGCGCACAGCCCCTCGCGCCCGCCCGGGAAGTGCAGGGTGCCTTCGAGGTACTGGCCCAGGAGCCGCGCGAGCGGCAGCGCCGCCCCCGGGGCGGCCCCGTGGTGGAGGAAGGGGGCCCAGCGGCGGAGCGCGGTGGAGACGGGATCCTGTCCTGACAGCGCGGGAAAGTCCGAGAGCGCCGGCTGCCTCTTGATGCGGCGCCGGAGCCCCCACCTCTGGAAGAAGCCGTCCGGTGGGAGGTTCTCCTCCGTGGCGAAGAAGCCGTCCGTTTTCTCGCGCTGGGTGGCGGCGAAGCGGAGATCGCGCTCCTGGGCGTCTGCGACCTCCGGGAATTCCCGCCGCAGCTCCTCCGCGCGCGCCACGGGCTGCGAGGAGAGATCCAGCCGGTGGCGCGGCAGGAGCAGCTGGAGATCCGGCGTGAAGGGCTCGGCGGTGCGCTGCACCACCTGCAGCAACCCCAGCTCGGACAGGGCCGCTTCCAGCAGGGGCACCGCCCGCAGCGGCGGGAGGGCGAACGGCGCGAGCGGCAGCTGGAAGCCGCCGGACTCGTAGCCGCGCGAGGCGCTGTCCGGGTCCAGCACCAGCACGCGGTAGCCGCGCTTGATGAGGAGCCCCGCGGCGAGGAGCCCGGGCAGCTGGGAACCCAGTACCACCAGGTCGAACACCTGGCGGCCGCCGCCTGCGGACAGCCGGTTGCGCTCTGCGGGAAGGGCCATGGAGGAGGGGCGCTGTTTCCCACGGGCAGGGCGCGGCGGCAACAGCCGTCAGCGGGAGGGGGACTGGGCAGGTGCTCCGTTCGCGGCCGGAACCGGGGGCGCGCGGAGCGCCTCGTCGGACACCACGTGCATGCCGGACCGGGCGAGCGCCTCGGCCGCCACGCCGCGCCCTGGCAGGCGCGCCCCGTCGCGCCACACCTGCCGGCAGCCGCACGAGGGGCTGCGTTCTTTCAGGACCGCCAAGGCGGCGCCGTGGGTGTGTGCCACCTCCACGGCCCGCCGCGCGGCCCCCAGGAACAAACCCGCCCGGGCCCGGCCGCCCTCCACTTCGGAGACGCGTACACGGCCGCTCAACACCGCAGGCTCGTCATCGCCGCGCAGCGGCATGGGTGGGCGAGGCGTTGTCCTGGCCGTCGCAGCGGCAGGTGTGGCCGAGCAGGCACGCGCCGTCCAGCGGCGTCCCGCTCACGGTTGGGCGAGCGCCTGCTCCACCGCGGCCTTGAGTTCCGCGGAGTCGGGCGCCACCGAGGGCTCGAAGCGCCCCACCACCTGGCCCTTCCGGTCCACCAGGAACTTGGTGAAATTCCAGCGCACGTCCCCGCCCTTCTGCGCGGAGAGGTGCTGGTACAGCGGGATGGCCGCGGTCCCCTTCACCGGCACCTTGGAGAAGAGCGGGAAGGTGGTCTTGTACCTGAGCTCGCAGAACTTCTTGATCTCCGCGTCTGACCCGGGCTCTTGGGCCCCGAAGTCGTTGGAGGGGAACGCGAGCACCTCCAGCCCCCGGCCCCTGAAGGTCTCGTACAGCCCCTGCAGCCCCTTGTACTGCGGGGTGTAGCCGCACTCGGAGGCGCTGTTGACCACCAGCAGCACCCTGCCGGCATAGGCGGACAGCGGGGTGTCCTTGCCGTCGTTGGACTTCACGGTGAAGGCGTGCACGGACATGGCGGGCTTCTCCTTTGGGACAGCGGGTGTGGGGGAGGCGGACAGCAGGGAGAGGACGGCAGCGGCGGCGGTCATCATGGTGGGCGGTGTGTTAACCGGCAGGCGGCGCCACCGCCACGCTTCGGCCGTCCACGCGCAGGCGGCCCTCGCACAGGGCCCGCACCGCCTCCGGGTAGATCCGGTGCTCCTCGGCCTGGATGCGGGCCTGCAACCGCGCCTCGTCGTCCCCCTCCAGGACGGGCACGGCGGCCTGCGCCACGATGGGGCCCGTGTCCACCCCCTCGTCAACGAGGTGCACGGTGCACCCGGTCAGCTTGACGCCGGCGGCCAGCGCTTGCCGGGCGGCGTGCAGGCCAGGGAAGGCGGGCAGCAGGGCGGGGTGGACGTTGAGGACGCGGTGGGGGAACGCGGAGAGGAACCGCGGCCCGAGCAGCCGCATGAAGCCGGCGAGGCACA
>VGRA01000553.1 GCA_016875515.1 Deltaproteobacteria bacterium
CCGCCGCACCTCCGGGGAGCGGTTGAGCCGCTTATTGACGAGGTACTGCACGGCCTCCAGCACCGAGCCCCTCTTGCCGGCCACCGGGCCCGGCAACGCCCCGTCCAGCTGCACCGCCACGCTGATGCTCCCGTCCTCCGCCTCCTTCGCGTCGAACCGGGCGGCGTAGCCCATGTGCGTGAAGGTCTCCCCCAGCATCTTCACCGCCTCCTCCACGGTTGGCAGCCCGGCGCTCACGCCGCGCTCCCTTGTCCGTTCTTGCGCTCGAGGTACTTCCGCAGCCCCCACTGCTGGACGATGGACAGCACGTTGTTGGTGAAGATGTAGAGGGTCAGCCCCGCCGGATAGTTCAGCATGATGGCGGTGAAGAAGATGGGCATGAACCAGGTCATCATCCGGGCCTGCGCCGCGTCCATCATCTGCGGCTGCAGCTTCTGCGTGATGACCATGGTGATGCCGAGAAGCAGCGGCAGCAGGTAGGTGGGGTCCTTGGCGGTGAGGTCCGCGAAGAACGGGGAGAAGAACGGCTCCTGGTACAGCTCGTAGCTGTTGCGCAGCGTGGTGAAGAGCGCAATCCAGACGGGCATCTGCACCAGCATGGGGAGGCAGCCGCCGAGCGGGTTCACCCCGGCCTCCTGGTACAGCTTCATCATCTCCACGTTCTGCCGCTCGCGGTCCTCGGCGAACTTCGCCTTGATGGCCTCCATCTTCGGCTGCAGCCGCTTCATGTCCTCCGCGGCCACCATGGACTTGTGGGTGAGCGGGATGAGGAGCGTCTTCACCAGCACGGTGAGCAGGATGACCGCCAGCCCCCAGCTGTGGAACACGCCGTGGAACGCCTTCATGGTGGCCAGCAGCACCTTGCAGATGACCGCCCAGATGCCGAAGTCCACGGTCCGCTCAAGCGGCGGGTGGTAGTCTGCCTCGTGCGTGACGGAGGAGAGCAGGTCCACGTCCTTGGGGCCCAGGAACAGGCCGTACGTCTCCGTCACCGCCTGCCCCGGGGCGAGCGAAACCGGGAATTCTGCTACGGCCGTCCGCGCGGTGGGGGCCGCCGTCACCGTGCAGCGCCCGGCCTTGCCGCCGGTGTAGGGGTAGAGCGCGGCCAGGAAGTACTGCTGGTCCACGCCGAAGAACTTCACCGGGCCTGACACCACCTTGGGAGCCACCTCATCCCCCGGCAGCAGCTTCTCGTAGTCCTCCCCCACGAAGCAGGCGGCGGCGGACTGGTTGCCCACGCTGCCGAACATGGACGGGGCCTCCTCGAAGCGGGGGTCCACCGCGCGCGTCCAGGCCAGGGTGTACTCGCCCGCCCACGGCTGGGCGCCGGCGTTGCGGAACTCCAGCTCCACCTTGAGCTGGTACCCCTCGGAGGCGAAGCCGGAGATGCGCTTGGTCACCTCCAGCCCACGTGCGGCGGTGCGGAAGGTCACCGCGTCCGGGGACTCCTCCACCTTCCAGGGGTTGACGGCGGCCACCACCACGTCCGTACCGGACTTGAGCTCCAGCGCGAGTGGCGGCGGCATGCCGGCCACCGGCTGAGCCACGTTCATCTGGGGGGCGGCGAATGTGCCCTTGCCGAGCAGCCGCTTGAAGCCCTCCGCAATCCCCACCTGCTCCTGCTCCCGCATCTTCGTCCCCTGCAGTTCCGCGGACAGGATGCCGGCCCCCTCGTTGGAGAGGACGAAGCGGGTGCTCGCGCGCGCCCGGGCAAGGGTCAGTCGCTCCGGCGGGAGCTCGGCCGCGGGCGGCGGGGCACCGTCCGTTCCCGGGGTGGGCTGGGCGGTGAGGGCAGGCGGAGTGGCGGGCGCCCCCGCGTCCACGGCGGCCAGCGCGGTGCCGACGTCCGCAGGGGTCTCCTCCTCGGGAGGAGGCGCCATGCTGCCGTTCCACCACATGAAGCCCATGGTGAGCGTGATGACGAGCATCAGCGCGATGTTGGTGCGAAGGCTCTGCTGTTGTTCGTCCATGGGGAGTCTCTCAGGGGACTTCGTCGACGCCGCCGGGGTGGAAGGGGTGGCACCGGGCAAGGCGCCGGGCCGTCAGGTACAGCCCGCGGAAGGGGCCGTGCCGCTGCAGCGCGGTGAGCGCATAGGCGGAGCAGGAGGGATGGAAGCGGCAGGCGCGCGGGAGCAGCGGGGACAGCGTCCAGCGGTACAGGTGGATGGGGGCCGCGAGCAGCCACGCGAGCCCCTTCATCGGGGGCGTTCCTTGCGCGGCCGGGACAGCGTCTCCGCGATGGAGGCGAAGGCGCGGGACAGCCCCTCCAGCCCCGCGTCACCTGCCCCCTGGCGGGGAATCAGCACCAGGTCAAGGCCGGCCGGCAGCAGCGCCCGGCGCTTGCGGAACACCTCCCGAAGCTGGCGGCGGATGCGGGCCCGAACCACGGCGTTGCCTACCTTAGTGGAGACCGTCAGCCCCAGCCGCGTGACGCCGCGCCCGTTGGGAAGTGCCAGCGCGAGCAGCGGCTCCACCACCACCTTGCGTCCCTGGGACTGGACCTTCAGGAACTCGGCGCGGTGGAGGAGACGGAGGGTGCGCGGGAAGGACTCGGACGTCACCACGCGGGTGCCGCACGCGCGCGCCGCCTACTTCTTGTGCGCGGATGTGACGAGCCGCTTGCGGCCCTTGGCGCGGCGGCGCTTGAGGACCTCGCGGCCGGCCTTGGTGCTGTTCCGCTTCCGGAAGCCATGGGTGCGGTTGCGGCGGACCTTCGAGGGCTGGTACGTGCGCTTGGACACGGTGAATCTCCTGCTGGAGGTAAAAAGAGGCGTGGGCACT
>VGRA01000554.1 GCA_016875515.1 Deltaproteobacteria bacterium
TCGCGCAGCTGCTGGTGGACCGGCGCCGGGTGGCCCACGGCCTGTCGGACCCGTTCCCGGCGCGCGCGCTGCTCGGCCAGGTCCTGGCGGCCGCCGCGTGGCTGCGGGAGCTGGAACTGGTCTACGTGGTGACGGCCCGCCCCCACGGCCGCGGGCAGGCGGGAACGCGGGTGCAGCTGCGGGGCGTGGATCCCATGGGAGCCGGGGACGCGCCCGTCCAGGTAGCGTGGACGGCCCCACTCCAGGCGGGGACCGTGTACCTGCACCCGCCCGGCGCCCAGCGGTGGACGGCGCTGCCGCTGCTGCAGGTGAGCGGCGCGGCGGTGGCGGTGATGGACGGCGTGGATGTCCGGGGGCGCCCGCTGTACGTGGACGTTCGGACGGGGGCGCCGGTGCCCACGGTGCAGGAGGCGCAGGGGGCCTGTCCTCCGCCGGCCCGTCCCGCGCACCCGCGTGCCTCCGGCGCAACGTGGCAGCAGCGGGACGGCACCCCGCCCCCGCGGCGGCGCGTGCGCGTGAGCGAGACGGCCCGCCCCGACGAGGACGATGCGGACACCACCCCGGTGAAGGTGGAGCGCTTCACCTGCGCCCCCGGCCTGGTGCGTGACAACCGCAGCGGGCTCACCTGGCAGCGGGAGGTGACGTCGGAGCGGATGACGCTCGCGCAGGCGCGGGATTACGCGGAGGCCCTGGCGTTCGCAGGCGGGGGCTGGCGCCTGCCCACGCGGGAGGAGTTGCTGGGGATCGTGGACCTGGCGCGCCGGGAGCCCGCCGTGGACGGTGTGGCATTCCCGGGCACGCCCTGCACCGGCTTCTGGGCCGAGGACCCGGCCGGGGGGATGCCGTGGGTGGTGTACTTCGCCACGGGGGCCGCCAACTCCGGCGTGGAGACGGACGGCTGGTGCGTGCGGTGCGTGCGGGAGGACGGGGCGGGGCGGTGAGGTCCGGCCGGCTGCCGCGGTGAGGCGCGGGGCCGGACGCGCTTCCGCGGTCTCGCGAAGACGGCGCTCTCCGGCGTGACCGAATCCCTGCGTGCGCCGGGGCGGTTCTCCTGGCCGTTGCACGACTTCGTGCTCGCCGCTGAGGCTGCGGCATGGGCGCGACCGAGCGCGAACGAGCGGCGTGCAGCACGGATCCTCGGCGCATGCGCGCTCATCCAGTTCGCTGACCTCCAGCCCTCGCTGCCCGGCCCGCCCGCCTCGGGCCGGGGACGACTCTCCCCCGTGGCCCTTCCCGCGCACGTGCGGCACCTGGCCCTGGTCCCTGCCACGGTGATGCCGGGCGCCGGGGACGGCTGTCCAAATCCACGCTTCACCCGAGAAGAGGCGGCGGCCTTGCACTTCGCTGCCTGGAACGCGGGGCTGACCACCAACAGCGCCTACGCTTCCCGAGTCGACAGCGCGCGCGTCCAGGAGGCCTGCGCTGCTACTTTCGGCGAGGCGCGTGAGGGGCGGTGGCGGCAGGACACGCTCTACGTGGTGAACCGGTCGTTGTGGCCGGAGCACCAGGTCGCCGGCGCCGACTGCGGGCAGTGGCTCGGCGAGGTGGCCTGCCTCGAGAGTGAAACACGGCGCCCTGACGCAGCCGACGGCAAGCGTGGGGGCCGTCACCTGGCATCGGCGGCCCGGTCAGTCCACCGCGTAGCCGAGGAACTCAAGTTCATCCTCGAGACGCCGGAAGCGGCCTGCGCCGGGAATGAAGGAGGACCAGAAGACGACGAACGCGGGGACGTCGGCCACGGCGTGTTCGATTCTCAGACCGGTCGACACGAGGCCCTCGTGGGGGCTCAGCCTCGTGATGCTGCGCCGGGGGAAGAGGTACTCGCGCCCGAGACAGGACAGCCGGAGCACCTCGCGGCTCGCCGAGAGCGAGGCGAAGGGCCAGGTGACGTTCAGGCTGCCCACCCTCGCGCCGCCGGTGTGCCGGGAGTCCTCGGACAGCCGTTGAGTGTAGACCGCGCGCGGAGTTCGCGTTCCCGGTGCGCGGAGGGGGCGCTGCATGGACGCCGTCATCAACGCCTACAAGAAGGTCTCGAGTTGCTCTTCCTGGCGGGCGGTCTCCACAAGCGCGACGAGGGCCTCTGTACGGTGTGGCCAGGGATCCAGGCCGGGCGGCAGCAGGCAGGCCCGGTCCGGCCGTGACACGCAGTCCTCGCCGGGCGGGCGGCCATGCTTCGAGTCGCTGCCAGCGCGGCGAGCCCCGCCGCCTGGCGCCAACGCCCGCGTTCGAACAGCAGGATACCTGGGGCGAACCCTCCGACGTAGAGCGCCGCGTCTTCCTTCACGCCGGGCCCGGTGGGCGGCGGCGAGCGCGGCCAGTCACACGGGCAGCAGCAGGTATTGCCAGCTCCGTGCAGCCCCCAGCTCCCGGTGGAAGACGCCGATGAGCGGCGCGAGCCCGAGGACGGCGGCGGCGGCCCACGCGTAGGTGGCCGTGAGCGGGACGCCGCGGACGGCGGGTGGGAGGATCACGTCCTGTCCCGGAGGGCGAAGAGTTCCAACTCCTCGGGCAGCCCCTTGAGCGGGTAGCGACCCACGGGGGACCACGCGCCGGGCTCGGCGGCGGCCACCGCGCCGGTGGCGAGCAGCGGCACCCCCAGCTTCCCGGTCATCCCCTCGACGCGGCTGGCGGTGTTGACGGTGGTGCCTATGACGGTGAAGTCCAGCCGGTCCGAGGCGCCGATGTTGCCGTAGGCCAGCTCTCCGGCGTGCAGCCCCACGCCCACGCGCACGTCCGGTGGCAGGGAGGCAAGTGCGGCCCGCGCGGCGCGGAGGGCGC
>VGRA01000555.1 GCA_016875515.1 Deltaproteobacteria bacterium
CCATGGTCCGCATCTGCGCGGGCGTCACCAACCGCTTCACGGCGCCTCCTCCAGCACCACCGTGGCGGCGGCCACCCCCGCGTCGTGCGTGAGGGCCAACCACGCCCGCCCCTTCCTCGCGGCGAGCGCCTCTGCGGCCACGCCGGACAACCGGAAGGAGGGCGGCCCGCCCCGGGCGGGGAGCACCTCCATGTCCAGCCAGGTGATCCCGGCCGGCGCCCCGAGCGCCTTGACCAGGGCCTCCTTGGCCGCGAAGCGCGCGGCATAGGCAGAGGCCTTGTCCGTCCGCACCTCGCAGTAGGCCTGCTCCTGCGCGGTGAAGACGCGGATGCGGAAGCGCCGCCCGGACGGCCCCTCCAGGATCTTCTTGATGCGGCTGACCGAGCAGACGTCCAGCCCCAAACCCAGCAATGCCATGGCGTGGCCCCCCGGGAGGCGCTCAGCGCGCCGCGTGGCGCATGGTCTCCAGCATCTCGCGCACCGCCCGCTCGAAGCCCACGAGCACCGCCCTCGCCACGATGGCGTGCCCGATGTTCAGCTCCTCGATCTCCGCAATGGCCGCCACCGGCTTCACGTTCTCGTAGTTGAGCCCGTGCCCGGCGGCCACCCGCATCCCCAGCCGCGTGGCGGTGCGCGCCGCGTCCACCACCCGCTGCAGCTCCCGGGTGCGCGCCTCCTCCGTGGCCGCCTCGCAGTAGGCGCCGGTGTGGAGTTCCACCCGCTGCGCGCCCGTCTTGTGCGCCGCCCGCACCTGCTCGAGGTCCGGGTCGATGAACAGGGACACGGCAATGTGGGCGTCCTGCAGGCTGCGGGTGATCCGCTTCACCAGCTCGCGCATGCCGTTCACGTCCAGCCCACCCTCGGTGGTGATCTCCTCGCGGCGCTCGGGCACCAGCGTGGCGAGGTCCGGCTTGTGCGCCCAGGCGACCTTCAGCATGTCGTCCGAGGCCGCCATCTCCAGGTTGAGCATCACCTGGCAGGTCTCCCGCAGCAGGCGCAGGTCCCGCTCCTGGATGTGCCGGCGGTCCTCGCGCAGGTGGACGGTGATCTGGTCCGCCCCCGCCAGCTCCGCCAGGGCCGCCGCCGTCACCGGGTCCGGGTAGCGCACCCGCCGCGCCTGGCGCAGCGTGGCCACGTGGTCAACGTTCACTCCGAGCCGTTGCATAGACTGCCTGTTAACACGCCCCCCGCTGCGTTTCCGCTTTCCAGCAGGGACAGCCACGCGGCCACCGCGTCCGGGGCCTCCTCTGGGAGGCAGTGACCCACGCCCTCCAGCACCCGGAGCGAGGCACCCGAGGCAGCGCAGTAGCCCGCCCCCTCGGCGCGGGAGACGAGGGGGTCCCGCCCTCCCTGTAGGAGCTGCAGCGGGATCCCGGGCGGCAGCCGCGGGGGGCTCCAGGTGGAGAGCGCGCCGAGCGCTTCGGCCATGGCCCCGGCATGCCCCGGCGCGGAGAGGGCGTGCAGGTACCCCTGCACCATTCCCGGCGTCGGGGCGGGGCCTTCGCCCCAGAGGAAGGACAGCCAGGCGCGCACCGCTGGAGCGGACGGCTCCACGTGGGAAGCCACGCGCAGCGTCCAGCGCGCCAGCCCGGACCCGCCAGCCGCCCCCAGCCTGCCCGCCCCACCCACGGGGGTGGCGAGCAGCAGCCCCCGCGTCACCGCGCCCCGGGCGAGCAACTCCAGCGCCACCAGCCCGCCGAAGGAGTGGCCCACCACCGCGGCGCAGTCCAGCCGCTCCTCGCGCAGGAACGCCGCGAGCGCCCCGGCCAGCGCCCCCGGGGCGCACGGCGCCCAGCCGGCAGATCTCCCGCAGCAGGGCAGGTCCACCGCCACGCCGCGCAGCCCCGCGGGCCAGCGCGCCCGCAGCGGCTCGAACACATGGGAGGAGCTCCCCAGCCCGTGCAGCAGCAGCACGGTCGGCCCCTCGCCGAAAGAGGTCCACGCAGGGCGAGGCGCCTGCTGCCGCCTCATGTCAGCGCGCGCACCATGGCCTGCCCAATCTCCCGGGCCCAGGCGTCGTTCCGCTTGGCGTCCGGCCCCTCCACCATCACGCGCACCTTCTGCTCGGTGCCGCTGTAGCGGACCAGCACCCGCCCCTCCTTGCCCAGCTTCTGCTCCACGCCGCGGATGGCGCGCATCACCTCGGGCAGCTCGCCCAGCTCCGTCTTCCGCGCCACGGGGAAGTTGAGCAGCACCTGCGGGTACGGGGTGAAGAGGGAGGCGAGCTCGCTCATGGGGCGTTGCCGCCGGCACATCACGGCAAGGATCTGCAACGCCGCGAGCGTGCCGTCCCCGGTGGTGCCGTGGTCCAGGAAGACGAGGTGGCCGGACTGCTCGCCGCCGAGCGAGTAGCCGTGGCGGCGCATCTCCTCCACCACGTAGCGGTCCCCCACCCGCGTGCGGACCACCTTCACTCCGAGGTGGGCCACCGCGCGCTCCAGGCCCATGTTGCTCATCACCGTGGCCACCAGGGTCTTCTTCGCGAGCGCCTTGCGCTCCACGAGCTCCGCGGTGCACAGCGCCATGAGCGCGTCGCCGTCCACCACCTGGCCCTTCTCGTCCACCACGATGAGCCGGTCCGCGTCCCCGTCCAGCGCCAAGCCCACGTGAGCCCCGTGGCGGGTGACCGCCTTGGCGAGTCCCTCCGGGTGCAGCGCCCCGCACTTGTGGTTGATGTTCTTGCCGTCCGGCGTCACCCCGAGCCGGATGACGCGGGCGCCGAGTTCCTCCAGCACCTCCGGGGCCACCCGGTAGCCGGCGCCGTTGGCACAGTCC
>VGRA01000556.1 GCA_016875515.1 Deltaproteobacteria bacterium
CGGGCCGGACGGCTGCGGATCCCGCTGCCGTGATTGAGCGGACGTTCCAGTTCGTCCCGGGGGTGGGGCCCTACCTGGAGAAGCAGCTCTGGGCGCGGGGCATCCGGGACTGGTCGCTGTTCCCGGACGCTGGCCCCTCGGTGCTGGGGGGAAAGAGGGACGCCGAGGCGCGCAGGCTGATCCGCGCCGCGACCGGGTTGCTCGAGCAGAGAGATCTCGCGGGGCTGGCGGCGCTGTTCCCGGGGCGCGAGCAGTGGCGGCTGTTCGACAGCTTCGCCTCCGACGCGGTCTTCTTTGACATCGAGACGGACGGGGGCGAGCCGCAGGCACCCACGGTGGTGGCGCTCTTCAGCGAGCGGGCAGGGCTGGAGCTGTTCGTGGAGGGGCAGAACATGGCGGCGCTTCCGGCCGCGCTGGCGGCGCACCGGCTGTGGGTCACCTTCAACGGCAGCCTGTTCGACGCGCCGGTGCTGGCGAAGCATTTCGGGGCGGAGTTCCCGGAGCCGGCGCTCCACCTGGACCTCCGCTTCGTCTGCCAGCGGCTGGGGCTGCGCGGGGGGCTGAAGCGGATAGAGGAGACGCTGGGGCTGACGCGGCCGCCGCACCTGCGGGGCGTCACCGGGGCGGACGCGGTGGTGCTCTGGCGTGAGTACCTACGCACGGGCCGCAAGGACGTCCTGCGGTTCCTCGTGGAGTACAACCTGTACGACGCCTTCCAGCTCCGGACGCTGATGGACCTGGCGTGGAACCTGCGGCTGGAGGAGGTGGGCGAGCAGGGGCTCCGGCGCGCGCCCTATGACCGCGCCGAGGTGATGCCCGCGCTGGAGGCCTTGTTGTGCAGCATCAGCCCCGCTTCAGCAGGGCCGGGCGTGCTCGAGTTGCTGCGGGTGGGGTAGGGATCAGAGCCCGCCGCGCAGCTCGGCGTGGAGGGCGAACCCGCCCACGCCCTCCTTCAGCAGCATGGCGAGCCGCCCCAGGTGGACCCCCAGCACGGGCGCGGCTGCGTCCGGGAAGCCGGCGGGGAAGGACCACGTGCCCGGTTGGAGGGACCCAGCGGGAATGGGTTCCCCGGCGCGAAGACGGCCAACCTCCTGGTCTGTCAGCACGCGGCGCCTCGCCCACGGCAGCGCGTCCGGACCAGTGGCGAAGCCGGTGGACGCTGAGGGCCCCGGATCCCGCCATGGGCCGATGACCGTCCGGTGCAAGGCCACGAGGTGGGCCCGGCAGCCCAGCGCACGTCCAAGATCCCGCGCGAAGGACCGGACATAGTAGCCGCCTCGGCAGGTGAGCTCGATCCGGGTGATGCCCGGGGCCGGTGCGTCGAGGACTCGGGCCGCGTGGAGGAAGACCCTCGAGGGAGGCAGGATCACCGCCTCGCCCCGGTGCGCCTTCTTGTACGCCGGCTCGCCGCCCAGCTTCTTGGCGCTGGTGGCGGGCGGCACCTGATCCGTCCAGCCGAGGAAGGGCCGGAGCGCTGCCTCCAGCTCCGCGTCGGACGGGGGCGGGCGGACACCTTGCGCCACCTCCGTCCCGGTGGGATCCCCGTTGTCCGTCTCCGCCCCCCACGCCAGGTCCGCCACGTAGACCTTGGGGGCCGCGTGCAGCAGGTCCATCAGCTTCGTCGTGGGGCCCACGAGCAGCAGCAGCAGCCCCTCCGCAAAGGGATCCAACGTCCCGCCGTGGCAAACCGGGAGGCGCTTGCCGGGACGGGCCGCCAGGGCGTCCAGCGCAGGCTGCACCAGGCTGAAGCTGGTGGCGCCCACGGGCTTGTGGAGCAGGTGGATGCCGGGGCGGAGATCGGCAGGTCGCATGGCTACAGTTCGAACGACACGCGCTGCTCGGGCTGCGTGGTGGGGGACTCCCCGCGCTCCACCTCCTTGAGCATCCGGAGGATGGCGCCGCCCATCACGTCCAGGGGCGTGTGGACGTACTGCTCGCCTCCGAAGGTGCGGGTGGTGGAGGACTGCAGGCGCAGCACGCGCGCGTCCTGCGCCCAGACCCGGTTGGCGATGGGGGTGATGAAGGGGCGGGCGAGCCAGCCGGGCAGGGGGAGCTTGAAGGTCACCACCGCGTAGACGCGCGTGTGCGTGTCGCTCACCGGCGTGTGCGCCGTGGAGATGAACACCCGGTACGGCCCGAGCCCGTATTCCACCTGCGCCACGCAGGGCAGCAGGAACCGGTCCACGTGGCGGAGCGTCCCGTCGCCGTGGGCGAGCAGCCGCCCGAGCAGCCCGCTGGGGGCCTTCTCGCCCAGGTACTCGGCCTCCACGCCGTGGGGCAGCACGCGGAGGACCGCCTCGAACCGGGAGGTCGTCCCGCCGCCGCGGAAAAGCCCGCGGTGCAGGAACGCGGTGTGTGGGACGTCCAAGGTGTTCTCCAGGATGGAGAACATGTTGGCGTCGGCTTCCAGGATCCTAAGCACGGTGGTGAAGCCCCGCTCGCCCACGCTGGGGAAGGAGAGCGGCGCCCCAACAGCGGCCTCTGTTGACGGCCAGGTCCAGACCAGCCCCTGCTGCTCCACGGCGGGGAGCGCCAGGGCCCGGCGCGCCCGCTCGGGGCCGGGGGCGGGGAGGCCGGGGATGGCCGTGCAGCGCCCGTCTCCGGCAAAGCGCCAGCCGTGGTAGGCGCACTCGATCTCGTCCCCGCAGACGCGCCCCGCGGACAACGGGACGTTCCGGTGGGGGCAGCGGTCCAGCAGGGCGTGGGCGGTTCCGCCTGCGTCCCGGAACAGGACCACGGGGATGCCCAGCACGGTCCGGGCGAGTGA
>VGRA01000557.1 GCA_016875515.1 Deltaproteobacteria bacterium
CACGCCCAGCCGCGGCCAGGGGTCCCAGTTCACGTGCCCGATGCTGTTGAACCACAGGCTCACCAGAGGCAGGGCCACCAGGGCCTGTACGGAGAAGTCGTGCACCGCCATGGGCAGCAGCAGCACGTTGCCCAGCATGGCCGCCTCCACCGGATGGAACGCGTAGGTGGAGAACGGCGTCGTCACCACCGACTTGTGGTGCTGGATGTGGAACCGCGGAAAGGCCCATTTCGAGTGGAGCAACCGGTGAGTCGCGTAGAAGTGCACGTCGTTCCACGCGACCAGCGCAAGCAGTTCCAGCACCACGGTGGACCACGGCGCGTCCATCATTACGTGGGCCCAGCCCTGCCGCACCATCCACCACGGCACGATCAGCCCCACGCCGAAGACGAGGATGGACAGGCCGGACCAGCCCATCTCCTTCCAGATCTGGTCCTTGTAGATCGGCCGCTCGTTGAGGCGGCGCCCCCAACCCAGCTTCGCCATCACCCAGCGGTGCACCAGCCCGTGAAAGATGGCGAACCCGAAGTAGATGGATGTGAAGTACGCAAGGCCCCACCCCGCTGCCTCCAGGGCGGTCACCTCGGAGAGGTCCAGGTACGCTCGCATGGCTGACCGAGACTGTATGCCGGTTTTTGGTACATTGTTCTGCGTCCATGCCCGCTCTGCCGCGCCTGAAATACCGGGCTGACCTCCAGTCCCTCGCCTACCTCGCCGCGCTCCCCGCGCTGGCCGCCTGGCAATGGACCCACGGCCTCTCCTGGTGGGCGTACGGGCTCACGCTCTTCCTGACCGTGGGCGTCAGCGTGGTTCACCACAACCACACCCACCTCCGGATGTGGCGGGGCCGCTGGACCAACCGGGCCACGGATTACTGGATCACGCTGCTCCAGGGCCACCCCACGTTCGTCTTCTACCCGGCGCACATCGCCAACCATCACCGGTACAAGCACGGCCCCCGCGACCTGGCGCGCACCTACCGCTTCGGCGGGGACCACAACCACCTCCCCGGCCTGCTCTGGCACCCGGTGGAGGTGGCCCCCGTGCTCTACCCGCTCTTCCTCACCTTCCTCGGCCGGCTCTACCGGCATCACCGCGGCGCCTTCTGGTACTGCATGGGCCAGTACGCGGCGCTGCTCACCTTCTGGGGCGTCCTCGCCTGGATGGATCCCTGGAAGATGCTGCTGTTCGTGTGGATTCCGCAGGCGCACGGGCTGCACTGGCTGCTCCACACCAACTACCTCCAGCACGCCCACGCGGACGGCCGCCCCGGGCTGCACTACGCCCGCAACTTCGAGGGCTGGCTGAACCCGCTGTGCTTCAACATCGGGCTGCACGTGGCCCACCACGAGCACGGCAGGGCCCACTGGTCCGAGCTGCCCACCCTGTTCGAGCGCTACCGCCCCCACATCCACCCCGCGCTGACCGAGCCCAGCTTCGGCGCGTACTGGGTCCGCAACTTCCTGTTGTCCCCCTTCGTCCCCTCCCTCCGCAGCACGCCGCGGATGCCGCCTCCCGGGGCGGCGCCTGCCAGGCCCCCCCATGCCGACCCCATTTGAGAATGTCTGGGTCGAGAGCACCGGCCTGTTCATGCCGGGAGATCCGGTCACCAACGGCGAGCTGGACGCCTACATCGCGCCGTTGAACCGGGCCTCTGAGCGGCTCAAGCGCAAGATCCTTCAGGAGAACGGGATCGAGCGCCGGTACTACTCCGTGGACAAGGACGGCCAGACGCGCTGGTCCAACGCGCAGCTGGCGGCGGAGGCGGCGCGGGCTTGCCTCGCGCGCGCGGGCGTCGGCCTTCCCGAGGTGGGGATGCTCGCCACCGGCTCCTCGGGCGGGGACGCCATCCTCCCGGGCTTCGCCAACATGGTGCACGGCGAACTGGCCGGCCCTCCCATGGAGACCCTCACCGTGCAGGGGGTCTGCGCCTCCAGCGTGGGCGCGCTGCAGGCGTGCGCCCAGGCCCTGGAACTGGGGACCCACGGCCGCGCACTCGCGGTGGCCGCGGAGATGCCGTCTCGCCTGTTCAAGCGGAGCCGCTTCGCCCCGCGCGGCTACGACGTGGATTTCGACGCCCATTTCCTCCGCTGGATGCTCTCGGACGGCGCGGGCGCCGTACTGCTCACACGGACTCCTCCCGCCTCCACCCCGGTCCGCCTGCGGGTGAAGTGGATCCAGCAGCGGAGCTTCTCCGGAGATTACCCGGTGTGCATGCAGCTCGGGCTGACGCTGGACCGTGGCAAGTCCTACCTCGACTTCCCCTCTGCCGCCGAGGCGGAGGTGGCCGGCGCGCTCTCACTGCGGCAGGACATCCGGCTGCTGCCCCACCTCTTCGACGTGGGCATCCACGAGTACGCCTCGCTCGCGAAGGACGGCTGGTTCCGCCCGGAGGAGATCACCCACTTCCTCTGCCACTACTCGTCTGCCCGTTTCATTCCCGTGGTGGACGATCTCATCACCCGCGCCAACCTGAAGATCCCCCGCGAGCGCTGGTACAGCAACCTCGCCTGGCGCGGGAACACCGGCGCCGCCTCCATCTTCGTGATGCTGGCCGAGTTCCTCGAGACGCACACCCTCAAGCCCGGGGACAAGCTGCTCTGCTTCATCCCCGAGTCCGGCCGCTTCACCGTGGCGCACATGCTCCTGGAGGCCGAGGCGGCGGACGCGCCCCCCGCGCAGCGGCCCTCCCGGCCCCCCCCTTCCGCGCGGCCTGCCGAGGACACGGATGCGGGCCTCCCCGCCGCACCGCATGATCCGGC
>VGRA01000558.1 GCA_016875515.1 Deltaproteobacteria bacterium
CAGGCCGCGGCGCTCGCCCGGCTCGCCGGCCGGCTCCAGCCCGCCGTGGTCCGCCCCGCGGCCAGGCCTTGAGACGCCCATGATCGCAGCCCTGTCCGGCACCGTCGCGGAGAAGAACCTGGACCACGCCGTCATCGACGTGCAGGGGGTGGGCTACCGCGTCCACCTGTCGCTGCTCGCGCTCTCGCGCCTGCCCGAGGCGGGGCAGCGCGTGCAGCTGCGCATCCGCACCGTGGTGCGCGAGGACGCGCTGGATCTCTACGGCTTCCTCGCCCGGAAAGAGGAGGAGCTGTTCGAGCTGCTCACCTCCGTCTCCCACGTGGGGCCGAAGATGGGGCTCGCGGTGCTGTCCGGGCTGGAGGTGGAGGCGCTCATCGCGGCGCTCGCCGCCGGGGAGGTGGGACGGCTCACGAAGATCCACGGCGTGGGCAAGAAGACCGCCGAGCGGCTGGTGCTGGAGCTGCGGGAGAAGGCGAAAAAGCTGGGCATCGTCCCCGCCGCGGCCGGCAGCAAGCCCGCCCCCGCCCCGTCGAAGTCCCCTGCGCGCGACGACCTGGTCTCCGCGCTGGTGAACCTGGGCTACAAGCCCGTCCAGGCGGAGAAGGCCGCGGAGAGCGCGCTCGAGCGGGCGGGGGAGGAGGCCCCGTTCGAGGGGCTCTTCCGCGAGGCGATGAAGGCCCTGCGCGCCACCTGAGGCGGCGGCGTGGCGTTCAGGGGTGCTCGGCCAGGTACTTGCCGAGCCCCTCGGCCACGCTCACCAGGTTGGGCCGGATGGTGGCCGCGAGGAAGGACTCAATGGCCGAGCCCACGCCGCCCGCGAGCAACCGGGGCACCCCCTTCACCTTGGTGGCGTCCACCTCGATGACGCCCCGGATGGCCAGGCGCGTGGAGGCGGGGCCCAACTCCTCGAAGCGGTTGAGCCCCTCTGCCCGCACCGCGTCCTTGAAGGCGGCGACCTCGGTGCGCCAGTGGCACGTCCACGCGGCGGCGTCCCACGTGGCATGGTCGTCCCACTGCAGGAGATCCTCGGACAGGAAGGAGCGGGCCACCGCCGGCACCTCGCCGCCGCCCCGCCACCGGTTCAGCATCCGGGACACCGTTCCCTCGTCCGTGCGCTGCAGCACCTGGATGCTGCGCACGTTGGGCAGGTAGCGGGTGAGGTCCACCAAGTTGTCCCGGTAGGCGTTGAACACCCGGACGCGCGGGAACGGGAGGACGGCGGAGACTTCGAGCTTCATGGGCGGATGGCTCCCTGCGATGGAGGGTCGAGGCTGAAGGTCGGCGAGAGGCCCGGGCACAGCAGTGAGGCGGTCAGCTCCCCGGAGGGAAGCACGTTCGGGTACAGCGGGTCCACGGACGATGGGCCTGCCACCAGCTTCTCCAACACCATGGAGGCGTACTGGTCCAGGCTGGACTCCAGGGTGCTGCCGTTGGGCACCACCTCGCAGCCCATGCGCTCGGCCCAGGTGCGCAGCCCGGGGAGGGTGGACTGCAGCGGGGCGTAGCACTCGGTGGCCACCCCGTTGCCGCTGAAGACGAAGAGCCCGCGGTCCGTCACCGCTGCCAGGCTGCGGTGGCCCAGGGTGTGGCCCGGGGTGCGCAGCAGCGCCACGCCGGGGCCGAGCCATGCGTCCCCCTCCAGCGGCACCACCCGGCGCTCGTCCACGCCGCGCGTCCCCTCGGGCGCGTACCAGACGACCTGCATGGGGTGAAGTTCCCGCGTGCTCGCCCACTCCAGCCGGTCCACCAGCAGCTGCGCCCGGGGGAAGACGCCAGGGATGCCCTCGGCCCCGAGCCAGCCGCGCACGTCCTGCAGGTGCAGGTGGTCGTACGCGAGGTAGTCCACCTGCTGCACCCCGAGCCCAAGCTCCGCGAGGTGGGAGAGCACCGTCCCGTGCACCTGCCCCAGCAGCCGCCCCGCCACGAACGTGCCGTAGCGCTGCGCGAGGTTGGCGTAGAACGGCGTCTTGCCGCCGCGCTCCACGTCCGACGGGTTGAACAGCAGCGTGCGGGCCTGTCCCTCCCAGTCGTTGAATTGCACCACCCCCATGCGCCCCGTCAGCTGCACGTAGGGGGCGGGGGAGAGCGCCGCGCCGCTGAACGCGTAGGTGGTGGGGTAGGGCAGGGTGACGAGCGGGCAGCAGCGGAGTGCCGTCACCGGCCCGGAGGCGAGCAGCGCCTCGCGCACGGGCTGGGCCGCGCGCCGCAGCGCCTTGAGCCGCTCGCCCGGCACCTCCAACGCCCACGCCGCGTCCAGCACGTTGAAGCGCTTCATGCCGTCCCCCTACCTGCGGAACGCCGGGTCATCCAGGTCGTCCTCCTCGTCCCGGGACGCGGGGCGCCGCCCCTTGCCCCGGCCCCCGCGGCGCGGCCCCTCGTCCTCCTCGTCTTCCCGCGTGCGCGCCCGCTCCGAGACGACGGCGAAGGTGACGTTGGGGAAGATGAGGAACCCGTTGCCGCCGCCGCGCCCCAGCTCCGTGGTGCCGCTGCGCTCCCGGACGGTCCAGTCCGGGGTGATGACCGCCGCCAGCTCCGGCCGCACGCGGAGGCTCCCGTACGTCACCTCCCAGCCGAAGGCCGCCTGCACGTTGTGGAGCGTGTGGGAGACGGAGGTGGACAGCAGCTCCTCCGCCCCCGAGCGCTGGGAGTTGGCCACGCCTGCCAGCTGCAGCTGGTAACCGGCGCCGCCGTACACCCCGCTGCCCGGGTGGGAGAGCAGGAAGCGGCCGCCGGCGTTGAAGGCCCAGTACAGCGAGGAG
>VGRA01000559.1 GCA_016875515.1 Deltaproteobacteria bacterium
CCACCTGCCGGAGGGCACCGGGTATGAGGTGGGGCAGTACCTCGCGGACGTCCACGCGATGCTCGCGGAAACAGGGCTGCAGCGCGCGCACCTGGTGGGCCACAGCCTCGGGGGCGTGGTGGCGCTCGCGTTCGCGGCGGCGGCACCGGGACGCGTCCAGAGCGTGACGGTGCTGGACAACGCGGGGCCGTACGGCGGCGGGGCAGACCGGACCCTGGAGCGGCTGCGCAGCTACATCGCGGACCTGGACAAGCCGGTCCGCCGCGCTGTCTATCCGGACGCGGCCACCGCCACCGGCCGGCTGCTCGCCCGCTCGCCGGGAATGCCTCCCGGGGTGGCCGCCCACCTGTGCGCGCACGGGGTGGAGGCGGTGGACGGCGGGGTGGCCTTCCGGTTCGACCCCCGCCTCCGCCGCGCCTTCTCCCACACGTGGGACAGCGGCCAGGTGGAGGCGCTGCTGCGCGCCGTGGAGGCGCCGGTGCAGCTTCTGCTCGGGACCCACGGACACCTCGCGGGGGAGGCGGAGGCAGGCGAACTGGCCGAGCGCGCAGCGTGGCTGCGCGCCGGTCCCCCGCGCTGGCTCCCCGGCGGACACCACGCGCACCTGGAGCAGCCGGCCGAGGTGGCGCGTGCCCTCGCTGCCTGGGTGCTGCAGCACGGCTGACGCGGGAACCCACCTTCCCACCACCGCCTGCAGCGCTTCCTCCCACCCACTCGGGGCGGGCCCGGGCCCGCCGCGTGAATCCGGCCCTCCCCGTGATGGCGCGAGCGGGCGGGCGTGGGCGGTGGTTTGGACGGCGGCGGCGTGCCCACCGCATCCGCCTTCAGCAGCTAGGTGGCGTTCCGCCCGCGCGCCTCCGGCGAGGCGTCCGGCGAGCTCACCTTCACCGCCAACAGCCCCACCGCCCCGCAGGTGCGCATTCCCCTGGAGGGGCGCGCCGAGGGCAACTGCCTGGCCGCGGTCTCCAGCTTCCTGGACTTCGGCCCGGTGCGGCTGGACTGCCCGCCCGTCCCCCGCCGCGGGCGCATCCTCAACACCTGCCCGCAGCCCGTCACCGTCTCCCGGCTGTGGCTGGGGGCGGGCACCAGCGGGCAGTCCCAGCTCACGCCGGCGCCCACCCTGCCGCGGGCGCCGGGCCCCGGCGAGGGGTTCGAGCTGCAGGTGGACTGCGCGCGCAACGTCCGCGGCCAGCACACCACGCCGCTGTTTGCCCAGGCGGACGGGGAGAGCGGCCCGCTGCTGGTGCCGCTGCTCGCGGAGACCAACCTCCCGGGCCGCGCCAGCGCACCGCGGCCGAGCGGACGGGGGGCCTGGCCGCGGACGTATGTGACGGCAGCCACGCCGGGCTGCTCTCCACGGTGCTGTCCACCGCCGCCGGGCTACAGCGCACCTTCGTCCTGGCGCAGGAGCCGGAGGAACCGGCAGCGCTCGCGGTGACGGTGGCGGGAAGGGCCGTCCCGCCCGGCGAGTGTCGGTACGACGCTTCCCAGCAGGCCGCCGTCCTCTCCGCTGCCGCCGCGCCCGCGGTGGGGGAGCAGCTGTTGGTCTCCTACCCGGCGGTGTGTCCGCCGCCCCCGTGAGGGACTAAGCTGTGCGCCGCGCCATGGCCTTCCCCCTCCCCTTCGGCCGGTACCAGCTGCTGCGGAAGCTCGCCACGGGCGGCATGGGCGAAATCTTCCTCGCCCGCCGGGCGGGGACCGGTGGGTTCGAGAAGCTGCTGGTGGTCAAGCGCATCCTCCCCCACCTCTCCGAGGAGGAGGAGTTCATCCAGATGTTCTTCGACGAGGCCCGCATCGCCGCGGCCCTCAACCACCCCAACGTGGCGCAGCTGTTCGACCTGGGGGAGGTGGACGGGGCCCACTACATCGCCATGGAGTACGTGGCGGGGGAGTCGGTGCGCGCGGTGACGGCCCGCTGCAACGGGCGGGGCGAGCCGCTGCCCATGGGGCTCGCGTGCCGCATCTTCGCGGATGCCGCGTGCGGGCTGGACTTCGCCCACTCGGCGCGCAGCGCCTCCGGGGCGCCGCTGCAGCTCATCCACCGGGACGTCTCCTCGCAGAACATCCTCGTGGCCTTCAATGGCGCGGTGAAGCTCATCGACTTCGGCGTGGCCAAGGCCGCGGGGAAGCTGACCCACACCGCCACCGGGGCGGTGAAGGGCAAGTACGCGTACATGTCCCCGGAGCAGGCGAAGGGAGACCCCCTGGACGGCCGGAGCGACCTGTTCGGCCTGGCCACCGTCTTCTGGGAGGCGCTCACCGGCGAGCGGCTGTGGAAGCGGGACACGGAGATGAACACCATGAAGGCCGTGGTGAAGGAGCCCGCCCCCGCCCCCTCCAGCGTCAACCCGGACGTGCCCCCGGGGCTGGACGCCGTGGTGCTCAAGGGGCTGGAGAAGCGGCGGTCGGACCGCTTCGCCTCCTGCGGGGACTTCCAGGCGGCGCTCGAGGACTTCGTCATCTCCGAGCGGCTGCCGGCCACCACGCGCCACCTGTCGCTGTGGATGGGGCGGACGTTCGCCGAGGAACTCGCGGCGGCCACCGCGGCCCCTCCCGTCTCTCCTTCCACCCCCGCAGCGCGCCGCAAGGCGGTGGCGTCGGAGGGCTCGCAGGGCAAGGGCTCCCCGGGAGGGCGGCTGCTCCCGAGGAAGAAGTGAGTCGGCGCGCCGCCGTGGCGCTCGCGGCCGGGCTGCTCGCGGGCTGCAACGGCCCGTGCCGGGGCAGCCCGCGCCGCTACACCTTCTGCGAGGCGGCCGC
>VGRA01000560.1 GCA_016875515.1 Deltaproteobacteria bacterium
GGCCAGCATGGACAGCCCGAGGATGCCGGCGATGACGCAGAGCGACACCCCCACGGGCACCTTGTAGACGTCCATCACCAGCATCTTCGTCCCCACGAAGAGGAGGACGAAGGACGGCCCCACCTCCAGGTAGGTGAACCGCTCCCGCACCCCGGCCAGCAGGAAGTACATGGAGCGCAGCCCCAGGATGGCGAAGATGTTCGACGTGAAGACGATGAAGGGGGCCTGCGCGATGGCGAAGTTGGCGGGGATGGAGTCCAGCGCGAACACCACGTCCGAGAACTCCACGGCCGCCAGGGCCAGGAGCAGCGGGGTGGCGTAACGCTTGCCGTCCTTCACCACGGTGAAGTGTTCGCCCCCCTGGCGGTCCAGCGCGGGGACGAACCGCTTGAACGCGCGGACGAGGAAGCTGTCCTCCGGGTGCTCCTCCTGGGCGCGCTGGAACAGGAGCTTCACCCCGGTGAAGGCGAGGAACCCGCCGAAGACGTACAGGGCCGAGTGGAAGCGCTGCAGCAGCGTGCTCCCGGCCAGCACGAAGAGCGCTGCGGCACCCGGAAGACCGCGAAGATGACGATGAAGACGAAGAGGTTGTCCACCGCCAGCGCCTTCTCGATGAGGTAGCCGGTGGCGAACTCGAGCGCCCGCTCGGGGCCGAACCAGTGGTGGACCCCCAACCCGAACACCGCCGCCAGCGCCACCCACGCGGCGCTCCAGCCGGCCGCCTCCTTCGCGCTGACGGTGTGGGCCTCGCGGTGGAACAGCCCCAGGTCCAGCGCCAGCATGGCCAGCACGAAGGCGAGGAAGCCGCCCCAATTCGCCGGGCTCCCAATGGTCCCGAAGTGCATGGGAGGAAGGAACAAGCCGCCTCCCACCTGTCGGCCCGCACGAAATATCAACGCAACATGTAGGGCCAGGCGACAGACACTGTCCACCCTACGTGGTGACGGCCGAGCGGACCCTCAAGCACCCGGCCGTGGTGGCGCTCACCGGGGCTGCGAGGGAGCAGCTCTTCGGCGCGTAGCGGGCCGGCGCCGGGCCACCGCGCCCAGGGTCAGCAGGCCCATCCACGCGAGCGAGCCCAGGGGGGCGGTGGTGCAGCCGCAGCTCCCGGTGATGTCACCGCCGGGGCCGGTCCCTGCGTCCACGCCCGGCACGCCCGGCACCGCCGCGCAGCTGCCTGCCTGGCACGCCTGGCCCTCCCCGCACAACGCCGCGCCGTCGTCCGCGGTGCCGTCGCAGTCGTCGTCCAGGCCGTTGCAGGACTCGGTGCCGGGCTGCGCAGCCGAGCAAGCCGTGCGCGCGGTGCCGTCGCACTCGCCGGCACAGGCCCCGAGCCCCTCGCAGGGCGCCCGTCCGCCGCGAGGCGTCCCGCTGACGGCAACGCAGTTGCCCACGCTCCCGGGCTCGGCGCAGGCCTCGCACGCGCCCGCGCAGGCCGTCTCGCAGCAGGCGCCGTCCACGCAGTGGCCGCTGCTGCACTGGGACGCGGCGCTGCAGGACTGGCCAGTGGCGAGGACCGCCACGCATACCCCGCCCGAGCACCAGCTCCCCGCCGCGCACTCGGCGTCCGTGGCGCAGTTGCCCGCGCAGCCCGTGGCGCCGCAGGTGAACGGGGCGCAGGACTGCTGCTGCTCCGGTGGGCAGCCGCCCTGTCCGTCGCAGTCGGCGGCCAGCACCGCCGTGCCGCTGGCGCAGCTCCCGGCGCGGCACGCCACGGCGGCGCCCGGGTAGCTGCACGCCGCGCCGTTCGTCCCGTCACAGCTGCCGCCGCAGGTGCCGCTGCCTGCGCAGGCTGCCCGGGAGCCGCGGGGCGCGCCGGAGACCGGCGTGCAGGTGCCCGCGGCGCCAGCCACGTTGCAGGCCTCGCACTGCCCGGTGCAGGCCGAGTTGCAGCAGACACCGTCCACGCACTGGCCGGTGGCGCACTCTGCGCCGTCGAAGCAGCTGGCGCCCTGCGCGAGCAGCGGCACGCACATTCCGCCGGCGCACTGCAGGCCCACGTCGCAGTCTGCTGCCGTGGCGCAGTTGCCCAGGCACGCGGTGGCCCCGCACGCGTAGGCCCCGCAATCCACCGTCTGCAACGGGGCGCAGGCCCCGGCGCCGTCACAGTGGGCCGCGAGGGTGGCCACACCGGCACTGCACGAGGCGCCGCGGCAGGCCTGTGCCGCGCCCGGGTAGGCGCAGGCCGCGGGGTCCGTCCCGTCGCAGCTTCCGGCGCACGCGCTGCCCGGGCCGTCGCACGCGGGCCGCCCTCCACGGGGTGCGCCCACCACCGCCACGCAGGTGCCCTCCTGGCCCGAGAGGTTGCACGCCGCGCACTGGCCGCCACAGGCCGTGTTGCAGCAGACCCCGTCCACGCAGTGGCCGGAGGTACAGGCGTTGTCGGAGGTACACGCCGTCCCGAGCGCCAGCTGGGCCCTGCAGCTGCCGCTGTCGCAATAGGCCCCCGCCGCGCACGGGACGTCGGATGCGCAGCTGGACGCGCAGGCGGCGGTGGTGCCGGAGCAGAGCGAGGGGAAGCAGCTGGGGGAGCCCGCCTCGGCGGCCGCCCTGGGCGTGCAGGTGCCGGCGGAAGCCGGAGCGGACGGGTTGGCAAGGCAGGTGTCGCACGGTCCGTCACAGGCGGTGTTGCAGCAGACCCCGTCCGCACAGAAGCCGGAGGCGCACTGCGTGCCGGTGCTGCAGGAGGCGCCGTTGGCCAGCAGCGGCTGGGACACCGTGACGGTGGCCGTCCCGGTTCCGTGCA
>VGRA01000561.1 GCA_016875515.1 Deltaproteobacteria bacterium
CCGTTGAACCGTGCCGCGGTGCCTACCCCGTCTGCGAAGCCTGTAGCCGGTGTCCCCGCGAGCAGCTGGGCGAGGGGACCGCCCCCACCGTCTGCGTTGCCTGCGTCTGGGAATGCCGCCCCTCCGTCAGGGACGGTGGAGGGCGGCTGACAGCCGGCGCACAAGAGAGCCAGGACGGCGGGAGCAAGGACGAGGACGCTGCGCATGGTGGACTCCGGGGACAACGGGGATCAGGGCTGCTGCCCTGCGAAGAGAGAGCGCGCGTGGGCGAGCGCCTGGAGGCCCGCCTGCCTCCCCACTCGGCGCCCGGCGAAGTCGTCCGACGGCACGTGGATGCCGCCCCAGATGCGGCTCTGGCCCGCCTGGTCCGCGGCGTCGAACCACGTGGCCCAGTGGAGGGTGACGGGCGCTGAAGGACCTGCCTCGTGGATCAGCCCGCCCGCCGGGACGGTGGTGGTGCCCAGCCCCCCCGGCAGGAAGGCGCTGCCGGTGATCGCGGTCAGCACCTCTGCCGCGGCCCGGCTGAAGGTGCTGTGCCCAGAGACGAAGCCCGGGAAGGCTGGCGTGACAAAGCTCCGGCGCTGGTAGGGGAGCCAGTCACGGGCACGGATCCAGCCCACCCCGCCCACGTCCTTCCTGTCCGCGGGCTCGCCCCGCCAGCCTCGCACTGCCAGCTCTCCCACGAAGTGCCGCAGGTGCTCATGCCGGGCGCCGTCCGCCGAGGATTCGGCGGTGATGCGCTCGACCAGGCCGGGCGCAAGGGGCAAGCCGGAGGCATGGAAGTCCGGGGCGCCCGGCTCGCTCCGCTGACCGCGCGAGGCCATGTGGCGAACCAGGCTGATGGGCCTCGCCGTCTCGTTTCGCCGCTTGATGTCCCACGCGGCAATGGCCGCGTCGTGCAGCGCCGCGTTCAGCACGAAGAGCGCCTGGATGTCCCAGGCGAGCGGAGGCAGCGCCCTCCCGTCCATGAGGAGGGGGAAGTCGGGGTTTGCACGCACCTTGTGCAGCAGCACGTTCCAATGCCCGGGCGGGGTCTCGGACTTCGGCCCGTCCGCCCAGTACTCCGCCAGCACCCGTCCGAAGTCGCTGCGCCGCATGGGGACCGCGGCGTACGGGGCGTTCGTGGCGGGGTTGAGGGGGTGCCCCGTTCCCGAGTTGCTCCCGAGGGGGTTGTTGCCCTGGGCGCCCGGCCCGGCGTCCATGGGCGAGTCGTCGGCCGGATCCAGCTCAACGGTGCGGCGAAGCACCGTCAGCACCTCCGCCGCGAGCGCGTCGTCGAATACCGGGGCGGGGCCAGCGTCGATCCAGGGAGCCTGCGGCGTGCTGCGCGTCAGCGCGAACGGCTGCACCTGTCCCCAGTGAGAACCGATGTAGGCCTGGACTCCCGCGGGAAGGACGAGCCCGTTCTGGGCCACGGCCACGGAGAGATTGAGCGGCTGCCAGGCCGCGGGATCCGCCATGTCCGCGCCGGGCTCGTCCACGACGAGCGGCTGGTTCCGCCCCGCGTACCCTGCCGGATCCCTGTAGTTGTTGGCCTCGTTGGCCCCATCCGAGGAGAAGGCCTGGATCCACGCCTTTCCCACGCCCCGGCCGAACGCGAGCGCGCTCCCTGCCGGAGGATCCAGCGCCGGGTCGAACCCGAGCGCCAGCGCCTGGGCCCGGAAACACGCGAGCGAGACATCCCCTCCGACCGCGGGGCCGTAACGGTGCGAGAGCACCTCCCACGAGGCGCCCGCGAGGGCCAGGTCCAGTTCCGCCGCGTCGAGGGCGCGCTTGTCGGTGACGACCATGCCGCGGGCGGTGCCATCCGCGGCGGCCCAGACGTCGTACATGGCGCCGGAGAGGTGGAACAGGTTGCGGGCGTGGACCGTGGGGCGGGGCAGATCCCTTCGGATGGCCGCAAGTGCCCGGTCGTTCCACCGCCGGGCCATGGTGGCCGTTTCGGGGAGGTTGCCCTCGCCGGGCGGACAGGTGGCGGGCACGGCCGGGGCGGGGGCCGGGCGCGCGGGGAGGGCAGGCCACGGCACGTGGCTGCGCACCAGCAGCACCCCCTTGTCCATCCTCCCGGAGAGGACGTTTCCTCCCACCGCCAGCACGTCCCCATTCGCGGAGTGGACCACCGCGTGGAGCGATTCGATCTCCAGTGCCGGGGTCTCCGCCGCCGCCCAGGCGCCCTCCCGGCGGATGAGGACGCTGCCGCCAAAACCCACGGCCACCGCCTCACCCCTCCACACGGAGACGCCCTGGAGCAGCGGGGCCGAGGGAGGCCCCACGGGACCCACGCTCGGGCCGGCGGACAGGATCACGCCGGAACCCGTCCCGCCGACCGCCAGCACCTCCTCGCCGTCGCCCGTGACCGTGAACAGCCGCTCCGACGTCCCGGAGGTCACCACCTGTAGAGGGCCGTCCTGCTCGCTCTTCATCAGGGTCCCGGCGTCCCCCACGAACCAGGTCGTCTGCCCGTTGCCCCAGACCTTCAGCAGGGCGGGCAGCTCACCGTCTCGCCGCCGGGGGATGTCCAGGGGGAGCGACAGCTCGCTCACCGTGTCCTCCCGGACGCGCCAGGCGAACCCCGCACGCCCCGCGCTGCCTCCCACCACCCATGCATCCCGCGCCGAGCGCCCCCAGACACCGTAGACGGTCTGGCCGGCGAAGCCTCGGGTGTCCAGCCGTAGGAACGCACCGCCGTCGTACCGCAACACCGTTGCATTGCTTCCTCCCAGCAGGGCGGTGCCGTCCGGGAAG
>VGRA01000562.1 GCA_016875515.1 Deltaproteobacteria bacterium
GGGGCGGACGCGCGGGTGCAGCAGGTGCTGGAGCTGGCGGGGGAGCTGGAGGGGTTTCCCCGCCACCTGTCCATCCACGTGGGGGGCTTCGTGATCACCCGGGAGCCGGTGATGGACGTGGTGCCGGTGGAGAACGCCTCCATGCACGGGCGCACGGTGGTGCAGTGGGAGAAGGATGATCTCAACGCGGTGGGCATCCTGAAGGTGGACCTGCTGGGGCTGGGGATGCTGACGGTGCTGTCCCGCTGCTTCCGGTACGTGGCCCAGGCGCACGGGGAGCAGCTGACGCTGGCCACGCTGCCGGCGGAGGATCCGCGCGTCTACGACATGCTGTGTGAAGCGGACAGCATGGGGGTGTTCCAGGTGGAGAGCCGGGCGCAGATGAACATGCTGCCGCGGCTGCGGCCCCGGACCTTCTATGACCTGGTGGTGGAGATTGCGCTCATCCGGCCGGGGCCCATTGTGGGGCAGATGGTGCACCCGTACCTGCGGCGGCGGGACGGGCTGGAGGCGGTGACGTACCCGTCTGAAGAGGTGCGGCAGATCCTGGAGAAGACGCTCGGGGTGCCGCTCTTCCAGGAGCAGGCCATGCGGCTGGCCATGGTGGCGGGGGGCTTCTCCGCGGCGGAGGCGGACGGGCTGCGGCGCGCCATGACGCACAAGCGAGCGGAGGAGTTGATGGTGCCGTGGGGGCGGCGCTTCGTGGAGGGGGCGGTGCAGCGCGGGTACAGCCGGGAGTTTGCGGAGACGTGCTTCCACCAGTTCCGGGGCTTCTCCCACTACGGCTTCCCGGAGTCGCACTCGGCGTCCTTTGCGCTCATTGCGTACGCCTCCAGCTACCTGAAGCGCTACTACCCGGCGGCTTTCTGCGCGGCGCTGATCAACAGCCAGCCCATGGGCTTCTACGCGGTGCACTCGCTGGTGGAGGACGCCCGGCGGCACGGCGTGGAGGTGTTGCCGCTGGACGTGCAGGCCTCGGACTGGGACTGCACGCTGGAGCCGGGGGAGGGACAGGATGCGTTCGGACGGGTGCAGCCGCGGCTGCGGCTGGGGCTGCGGTTGGTGAAGGGGCTGCGGGAGGACCACGCGCGGCAGCTGGTGGCCGCCCGCGGGGAGGGCTTCCTGGGGCTGGGGGACCTGGCCCGGCGGGCCCGCATCCCCTCCCATGAGCTGGCGCGGCTGGCGCTGGCCGGGGCACTCAAGTCCCTGTGCGGGGGGCGGCGGGAGGCGCTGTGGGAGCTGCAGGCGCTGGGGCCGCTGGACAGCGGGGATCTCTTCTTCGGGATGCCGCTGGACGGGGCGCGGGTGGAGCTGCCGCTGCCGCAGGTGGCAGAGGAGGTGGCGCAGGACTACGCCACCACCGGGCTGTCCCTGGACTGTCACCCGTTCCAGCTGTTCCGGGGGCAGCTGGACGGGCTGCGGGCGGTGACGGCCGAGGGGCTGGGGAAGGTGTCCCCGGGGCGCACGGTGCGGACGGGGGGCATGGTCATCTGCCGGCAGAAGCCCCCCACGGCAAAAGGCTTCACCTTTCTCTCGCTGGAGGACGAGACCGGAATCTCCAACGTGGTGGTGATGCCGGACGACTTCACCCGCTACCGCAAGGAGATCCTCGGCAGCCCCTTCCTGGGGGTGGAGGGGGTGGTGGAGCGGGCGGGGAAGGTGGTGAACGTGAAGGCCAGGCGGCTGTGGGCGCTGCAGCTGGAGGAGCAGCCGAGGGCGCCTGCGGCGAGGAGTTGGAGGTGAGGGCCCGGGCCGGTTTCGTGGGGACGCTACGGACGTGCCACGCTGCTGGACCTCAACCGGCCTGTGGCGCCGGGCCCGTTCCATGTCCCTCTTCAAGCGGCTGGGCGAACTCCTATCGACGTGGACATCAGCGGGGGCCGGGGAGGACCCGTACCCGCGGGGCTTCCTCCCGCCCATCTGCCCGTCCTGCGGAACGGGGCGGCAGGTGTCACCGGCGCCATGCGCCACCTGTGGCGTCCCGGGAGACGTCTTCCGGTGGCGCCGTGAGCGCCCCACCAAGCAATGCCCCGCTGCGTGGACCACCTCCCACGAGCCGCTCGGGATCCAGGCACGGGTCTACCCTACGCAGGAAGGCGGCTGGTGGGGGCAGGGGACCCGGGCGCTGGGCCGCGGTGGACGAGCGGGACGCGGAGGCCATGGGCGCGTTCTGCGCGTGGCTGCGCCCCGACCGGCCGAAGATGCAGTGGCCTGACACGTTGGCCGCGCGCTGCACGCTGCACGCGCTGACGCTCGGAGGGCTGGGCCTCGTCGGGCTGCAGTTGGTGGAGACGAACAGCTTTGGATACCCGACTTCAGGGGCGCCCCGGTTCACGACGGGCGCGCGGCTCCTCCCGGGAAGCGGTGTGGACGTTCCGTGGGCCCGCAGGTCGCTGGAATTGCTTGCGCAGCGCTGTGACATCCTGAAAGCGCGCTCGGTGTCCACCACGGAGTGGCTGGACGCGGTCCTCCCCTTCGGCCCCATGCCGTCCCCCGAGCCGACGCCGCCGGGCGCCCGCGCGGACCTGGCTGCGTTCCCGTCGGACCCAAAGGTCCTCCAGCTCGCGAGGATGATCCACCTGGTCGTGGCCGTGTACCAGGCCCCATGACCCGCAGGGGCCCCGCGTCCACGGCTACGCCGCCAGCACCAGTCCCCACAGCACCAGGGCGGCTGCCGCGACCATTCCCTGGACCTTGAACCCCTGCCACGCCGGGCCGAGTGGTGGAAGGTACGGGCGG
>VGRA01000563.1 GCA_016875515.1 Deltaproteobacteria bacterium
GGTTCACGTCCTCCACGTACCGCGCCGCGGACTCCACCGGCAGCTGCCCGGGCCGCGCGTTCCAGATGTAGTGGGAATAGAACTCGTCCATCAGCAGCGCGCAGTCCTGCTCGCGCGCCGCGTGGACCCAGCGCTGCAGCTCCTCCCCGCCCACCAGCTTCCCGGTGGGGTTGCAGGGGTTGGAGAGCAGCACCGCGGACAGCCCGCGTCCTTGTATCTCCTTGCGCAGGTCGTCGGCGGTGAAGGCGTAGCCGCGGTCCCCGTCCAGCAGGATGGGGATGGGGGTGAAGGCCTTGAAGACGTCCAGCAGCTCCTCGTACGCGGTGTAGTCTGGGAGGAAGTGGCCCATGTTCACGTGGCCGAGCGCCGCGGCCACCCGCGTGAGCGCCGCGCGCCCGCCGCCGGAGATGGCCACGTTCTCCGCGGTGTACTGGCTCTTCATGCCGCGCCGGTACAGCCGGTTGTAAAGGGCGGCCACCGCCTCGCGGAGCTCCGGCAGGCCGGCCACGGGGGCGTACTCCTGGTCGTCGAGCGCGATGGAGACGTTGCCAATGCGCGGCGGGGCGCCGGGCAGGTCCCCCGTCTCCGGCTGCCCCTGGCCCAGGTTGCACCAGTCCGGTTGCCCGCTGCGGAAGCCGCGCTTGCCGGCCTCGGTGGTGACGTAGATGACGCCCGTGCGGGGGACGGCGCGGAAGGCGGAGACGGAGGACTCGTCGCTCATGGGGTGGAGCGTCATAGCAGGCCTTGTGCTAGAGGCGGCGCCCAGTCATGTCCAAGGAAGCCGCAGACGCCCGCACCGCCGCCGCCGTACCCCCCAGCCAGTCCCCTGGCCGGAAGGCCTGGATGGCCATTGGCGCGTTCCTGGTCCTCATCAACATGCCGGTCATCCACCGGTTCCTCATCCGCGGCCGGCAGCCCGCGCCGGCGACCATCCCGTACTCGGACGACTTCTCCAACGAGAAGACCATCGGCCAGAACTACTGGACCACCGGCGGGCTGTGGCGCACGCGCAACGGGGAGCTGTACAGCCCCGGGGTGAAGAACAACCCGCTGTGGCTGCAGGCAAAGCTGCCGCGGGACGTAGCGGTGGAGTTCGACGTACGGAGCGAGTCCCCGGAGGGGGACATCAAGGTGGAGATATTTGGTGACGGCCTGGACCACGCCTCCGGCTACGTCCTCATCCACGGCGGCTGGAACAACTCCATCTCCATCATTGCCCGCATGGACGAGCACGGCGCCTCGCTGGACTCGCTGCAGGCGCGCGCGCAGAAGGTGGCGAAGGAGCGCGGGATGCAGCAGTCGGACGTGGTCTCCACGGGCGTCTTCACGGAGAAGACCCGGATGCGGAAGGAGGCCCGCCCGTTCCCGGTGCAGGTGGGGAAGACGTACCACTGGCGGCTCGAGCGGAAGGGCAAGACGCTGTCCTGGTCCATTGACGGGCAGCCGTTCATGGACTTCGAGGACCCGTTCCCGCTGGAGGGGCCAGACCACGACCGGTTCGGCTTCTCCTCGTGGGAGGCGAACCTGTTCTTCGACAACCTCGTCATCACGCCGCTGTAGCCCCGGGGCCATGGCAGACAAGCGCCGGTTCGACCTGTTCGCGGACTTGCTGGTGGCGCGCTACCCGGGCGCGCTGCGCGTGTTCGACGTGGCGGGCGGCATGGGCATGCTGAACGAGGCGCTGACGCTGCGCGGCCGGACGTGCACGACGTACGACGTGCGCCACAAGCGGCTGCCGGGGCTGAAGTTCGAGGAGCGGCTGTTCACCCTGGACGAGCCGTGCGGGGCGGACCTGGTGGTGGGGATGCACGCGGACGGGGCCACGCGGCTCATCGTGGAGTACGCGGGCAAGCACGGCATCCCGTTCGCGGTGGTGCCGTGCTGCTCGGACAACTCCATGCCGTACAAGCCGTGGATGCGGCACCTGAAGGAGCTGGGGGAGTCACTCGGGATGCAGGTGGACGAGGTGGAGCTCCCCATGGGGGGGCGGGCGCGGGTGCTGCTCGGGCGTTAGCTGCCTGAACGACGAGCCGGCTGCACACTCGCCCCATGGGGTTCATCCTCGTCAAGCTGGGCGAGCCGGACCGGGGGGAGAGCAGTTCCCGTTCGACCAGGTCACGGTGAAGGTGGGACGCGCGGATGGCTGCGACCTCGCGGTCATGGACGCGAGCGTCAGCCGCAACCACGCCACGCTGACCCGCGGCAAGGGCGGGCAGTTCACGGTCGCGAACCCGGGCAGCGGCAACGGCACCTTCGTGAACGGGAAGCGGGTTGCAGCGCCCCGGTCCCTGGCCGGTGGGGACGAGCTGCGGTTCGGCTCGGTGCGCTTTCAGCTCGAGCTGATGGAGGAGCCAGCCCCGGTGACGTCGGCGGACGCAACGCTCGTGCGCGCGGAAGACCCTCAGGGGGATGCCACCTGCCTGACTCCGGCGCCTGTCGCCCCCGAGGCCTCAAGCGCGCCACGAGCCCCGGTGAGCGGCCCCGTCCCTGCCGGCCGCCGGCAGGTGGCCTCCTCGCAGCCGGAGTCCTCCCGGGGACCCACGCGCGCCCTTCCCGCGGTGGGCGCACCTGTGCCCGCCCCTGCGCCACCGAGTCCGGTCCGCGCGCAGCTGGCCCCGCTGGGCCTGGTCCAGTACGCCACTCGCTTCGAGGCCGCAGGGCTGACACCGGGCGACTTCCCGGCGCTCACGGATGCGAAGCTGCGCTCGCTGGGCGTCGTTTCTCCGGAGCACCGCA
>VGRA01000564.1 GCA_016875515.1 Deltaproteobacteria bacterium
GACCGCCTGTTCGGCACCTTCCACGACGGCCAGCCTCCCCCCTTCCCGCTCGGGCTCGGTCCCCCCGGCCCCCGCAGTGCATGGCAGGAACTGGTCCGCCCGCTCTACGGCCCCCCGGCCTGAGACTTCCTACCCCGCGCTGCTGAAGTAGGGTGTCGCCTTCCATGTGCCGCCTGTTCGGGTTCCATGCCCTCCGTGAGCACCGCGTCCACGCCGCGCTCGTGTCGGAGGCGAACTGCCTGAAGAAGCAGTCCCACGAGCACCCGGACGGCTGGGGCGTGGCCGCGTGGGGCACGGACGGCCAGCCCGCGCTCAGCTTCAGCCTCTCCCCCGCCCACGCGGACGAGGCGTTCGACCGGGTCGCCACCGGCCTGTACGCGAAGACGGTGCTCGCCCACATCCGGCTCGCCTCCGTGGGCGGCATCCGCCTGCCCAACACCCACCCGTTCCGCTTCGGCCGCTGGTGCTTCGCGCACAACGGCACGGTGACCGCCTTCTCGGACGTGAAGGCCCGGGTGGAGGCGGAGATCGCCCCCCGGTTCCGCGCGCTGATCGCGGGCGACACCGACAGCGAGCGCTGCTGCGCCCTCTTCCTCACCTACCTCTCCGCAGAGGTGGACCTCGACGGTCCCGTGCCCCTGCTTCCCGTGGCGTGGGCCGCTGCCAGGACCTCGCGCCGGGTGGCGGAGTTGTCCGACACACCGGAGAAGCCCTCCTCCCTCAATTTCCTCGTCTCCGACGGGCGCGTGATGGTGGCCACCCGCCGCCACCGCCCGCTCCACCTCGTCTCCCGGCCGGACGCCTTCTTCGTCGCCAGCGAGAAGCTGTGTGACGCCCGGCCGTGGGAGGAGGTCCCCAACTTCCACATGGTGGGCGTGGGGTCGGACATGGCCCTTCACCGGTGGGAGACGGACGCGCTCGGGGCGGGCTGACCCCACTCCGAGCAGAGGTTTCTACCACGCCCCACGGGTTGTGGTTCCATGGCAACTCGCAACCACACCCCATCGAGGCTGGTAGCAAGAGCGTTCCACCAGGTGATCAGCCTGCCAGCGCCCGGGCCAACTCCGCACCTCGTGCCCCGCGCGGCTCCAGCACCGCCCACCGCACCGCGTCTTCCTCCGCGTCTGCCCGCAGCCGGATGACGAGCGCATCCGCGGGAATGGCCCCGGGCACCTGCTCGGCCCACTCCACCAGGAACGCACCGTCCGCCCCGGCGAGCAGGTCGAAGTACCCCGTCGCGTACAGCGCATCCGCGTCCGTCAGCCGGTACAGGTCCGCGTGGTACAGCCGCAGCCGCCCCGCGTAGGCCTGGATGATGGCAAAGGTGGGGCTGGAGACATCCTCCAGCGGCACCCCCGCCCCCTCGGCCACGCCCCGCGAGAGGCAGGTCTTCCCCGCGCCGAGCTCTCCCACCAGCGCCACGAAATCCCCGGGCCGGAGCGCCTGCCCCAGCCGCCTGCCCCACGCTGCCGTCTCCGCCGCCGAGCCGCTGCGCAGCCCCGTCACCGCTTCCACCGGCACCACACCTCGGAGAGCGCCCCGGCCACGTCGCTTGCGGTCAGCCCCAGGCGCCCGGTGCGCTCGACGGCCAGGTCTGCCGCCAGCCCGTGCGCATACACGCCCGTGGTGGCCGCGCCGAGCGGGTTGAGCCCCTGCGCGAGCAGCGCGCCGACGAGCCCCGACAGCACGTCCCCCATCCCCGCGCTGGCCATGCCGGGGTTGCCGGTGGGGTTGACGTAGGCGGTGCCATCCTCGGCGCAGGTGACCGTGCGCACCCCCTTCAGCACCAACGTCACCTGCCGCTGCATGGCAAAGGTGCGCGCCACGCCCAGCCGCGCGGACTGCACCGCGTCCACGCTGACGCCGCACAACCGCGCCATCTCCCCCGGGTGCGGCGTGAGCACCAGCGGGCCGCGCGCGCGCGCCAGCAGCTCGGGCGCGCTGGAGACGGCGTTGAGCGCGTCCGCGTCCAGCAGCACCGGGCAGGCGAGCTCCTCCAGCAAGTCCCCCAGGAGCTCCGCCGTCTCCTCGCCGCGCGGGAGCCCCGGGCCGATCACCACCGCGTCCTTGTCCTCGGCGGCCTCCAGCAGGGCGTTGAGATCCTGGGCCGCGAGCGGACCACCCTCGGGCATCGCCACGCCCATGGCCTCCGCCACGTGGCCCAGCACCGCATCGAGCGCGCCCGGCCGGGTGGCCACCGTCACCAGCCCCGCCCCCGCCTTCAGCGCGGCACGCGCGGCGAGCGCCGCCGCGCCGGACTTTCCCCGGCTCCCGGCAATGACGAGCAGGTGACCTGCGTCCCCCTTGTGGAACTCGGCGGGACGCACCGGCAGACGGCCCCGGGCGTCCTCCTCCTCGAGCAGCCAGGTGACGTGCCCCTCGGCGGCGTGGACCGCCTGCCGCGGGAGGCCGATGTCCGCCACCTCCAGCGCGCCGCACAGCGACGCGCCCGGCTCCAGCCCCTGGCCCGCCTTGGGGAAGCCGAACGCCACGGTGACGTCCGCGCGGACGCAGGGCTCGAACGCCCGCCCCGTCTCCGCGTTCAGCCCGGAGGGAAGGTCCGCGGACACCACCTTCGCCCCGGTGGAGCGCGCGGCGTTCATGCGGCGGATGGCGTCCGCGTACATCCCCTCGGGCGGCCGGGACAGCCCGGTGCCGAAGACGGCGTCCAGCACCACGTCCCCGCCCTGCACGGGCAGCACGTCCGGCAGCAGGCACGGCTCCACCCCGG
>VGRA01000565.1 GCA_016875515.1 Deltaproteobacteria bacterium
CTCCGCGGTGGCGCTGCTGCGCGCGGTGCTGCAGGTGAAGGAAGGGCGCTGGCTGGGGGCGCCCGCGCCGGGGAGCCCGGCTGCCGCGTCCCCCACCCCTCGCCGGGTGGGCATCAACGGCTTCGGCGGCGGCGGCGCGGCCTACCACGTGGTGGTGGGGGCGCTGACGGACGCAGAGCTGCGCGGCCCCCCGCCCGTTCCCGCCCCGCCGTGCACCTCCGTCCCGGTGGCGGTGGTGTCCCTCGGGGCGTTCCTGCCCGGGGCGCCGGACGTCCGCACGGCCCGCGAGCTGCTGGCCGCGGGCGAGTCCCAGGCGGCGCCGTTCCCGGCGGAGGCGTGGGAGGGGTACCGGGAGGCCTTCTTCAGCGCAGACCCGGACGCGGCCGAGGACACCTCGCACGGGGAGCTCGCGGTGCGGGCCGGGCCGCTGCCCGCGGCGCTCGGGCCCTTCCTCGAGCAGGCCGGCATCCCCCCGGTGGTGTCCGGCCGGATGGACGTCAACCACCTGCACCTGCTGGAGACGGCGCGGCAGATGGTGGAGGACAAGGGCTGGAGGCGGCAGGCCGCCGAGCGGACCGGCGTGGTGCTGGGCGAGTCCACCAGCAGCATGCGCGGGGCGTGGCGGCTGGAGAAGCGGATGGCCTTCCGGGCCTTCGAGGAGACGCTGCGGCCGCTGCAGGCGGTGCTTGCCCCGGGGCTGGACGAGCGGGGGTACGCGGCGAAGGTGGGGGAGCTGAAGGCGCGGCTGCTCGCGGACACCCCGCCGGTGGACGAGGACTCGGGCCCCGGCATCCTGGTGCCGCTGACGGCCGAGCGGATTGCCCAGTTCGTCAACGCGCGCGGCGGCGGGGCCTCGCTGGACGCGGCGTGCGCCTCCTCGCTGGCGGCGCTGCTGGCCGGGGTGAGGGACCTGCGGCTGGGCAAGGTGGACGCCGTCATCGGCGCCGGCGTGGGGCTGTCGGTGGGGCCGGTGGCCAACATCCTCTTCTCGCGCTGCCAGGCGCTCTCCGCGCGGTGGAGCCGCCCGTTTGACGAGAGCGCGGACGGCATCCTCCTGGGCGAGGGGTGCGTGGGCTTCGTGCTCAAGCGGCTCGAGGACGCGCAGCGGGACGGGGACACGGTGCACGCCGTCATCGAGGGGGTGGGGGCCTCCAGCGACGGGCGCGGGACGGCCATCATGGCCCCCTCTGCCGAGGGGCAGGGGCGGGCGGTGCGGCGGGCGCTCGCCGACGCGGGGCTGTCACCCTCCGCGGTGGACTGGGTGGAGTGCCACGCCACCGGCACCCCGGTGGGGGACTACGCGGAGGTGCACTCGCTGGCGGCCGGCTACGAGACGGCCCGGCGGGACCGGCCGCTGGGGCTGGGCTCCTCCAAGGTGGTGTGGGGCCACACCGTGGGGGCGGCGGGGGCGGTGGGGCTGCTCAAGGTGACGAGCGCCTTCCGCACGGGCGCCATCCCGCCCACGCCGCTGGCCACAAAGGAGAGCCCGCACCTGGAGCTGGCCGCGAACAACCTGGTGGTGCCGCAGCAGGCAGCGCCGTGGCGCCCCGCGCCCGGGCGGGTGCGGCGGGCGGGGCTCTCCTCGTTCGGCTTTGGCGGCACCAACTGGCACGTGGTGCTGCGCGAGCCGCCCCCCTCCCCTGCGCGGGGCTGGTGCTTCGTCTTTCCCGGCCACGGCTCGCCGTACCCGGGGATGGGGCGGGTGCTGTACGAGCAGTCCGCGGCCTTCCGCGCGGCCATCGCCGAGGCGAACGAGACGCTGGTGCCGCTGCTGGGGCGCACCTTCGAGCAGGCCCTCTACGGAGGAACGGACGAGTCCCAGACACAGGCGCTGTTCGCCACCGAGTCCGTGCAGCCGCTCATCCTGGCCTGCAACGTGGCCTTCTACCGGGCGGCGCGCGAGCTGGGGCTGAAGCCCGCCTGGGTGATGGGCCACAGCGTGGGGGAGTTCTCTGCGGCGGTGGCGGCCGGGATGCTGGCGCTGCCAGACGGGCTGCGGCTGGCCCACGCGCGGGGGCGCCTCTACCGGGCGCGGCGGGACGCGGGCGAGGACACGGGGGCCATGCTGGCGGTGCTGGCGGGCGCCCCGGCGGTGCGCCGTGCGCTGGACCCGTTCCCGGACGGGGTGGGCGTGGCCGCGCTCAACTCCCCGGGGCAGGTGGTGCTGTCCGGGCCCACCCCCGGCGTGGCGGCCGCGGCCGAGCAGCTGGCCGCGCGCGGGCTGTCCGCCGTGCCGCTGCCGGTGGAGGTGGCGTGGCACTCGGAGCTCGTGCATGCGCAGGGGGCCGCGGGGCTGCGGGCGGCGCTGAAGGACGTGGCGTTCCACCCGCCGCGCGTGCCGCTCATCCGCTGCGCCGGGGCGCAGGTGCTGGCCGCGGGGGCCCCGCTGGAGGGCGCTTACCGGGAGGGGTTCGTCTCCCAGCTGCGCGAGCCGGTGGACTTCGTGCGCATGGCGGAAGCGGCATGGGCTGCGGGGGTGCGGCGTTTCCTCGAGGTGGGGCCGCGCACCACGCTGTCCGGCTTCCTCCGGGACATCTTCGCCGGGCGGGGCGCCGAGGCGCTGACGTCCGACGTGCCCAAGCGGCCCGGGTTCGAGGGGCTGCTGCGGGCGGTGGCGGCGGACGGGGTGGCCCATGGCGGGTGAGAAGCGGGTGCCGGGCGAGGCGCTCGGGCTGGGGCCGGGCGAGTACGACGCGCAGCCGCTCCCGGCCGGCAGCTGGCTGCTGA
>VGRA01000566.1 GCA_016875515.1 Deltaproteobacteria bacterium
CCCGGGGCCTCCCCGCGGGCGGAGCCGAGCACAGGCCCGAGCCTCACACCATTAGGCACGAGGAGAACCCGCAGTCCACCATCAGCACCTGCCCCGTGATTTTCCGGCTGCCGTCCGAGAGCAGGAACTGCACCGAGTCTGCCACGTCCCGCGCGGTGACGATGTCGTGGATGGGGCTGTGGGCCGAGAACTCCCGCTGTACTTCGCGCCACACCTTGCGGGCGAAGACGAGGTCCTCCTCGGACGGCTCGGGAGAGGGCTTGAGCGTGGACAGGTCCAGTCCGTGCCGGGCCAATATCTCCCGCAGCCGCACCGCGGGCATGTGCTCCAGGACAGACGGGTCCCGCTTGAGCGCCACCACCTCGGACAGCGCCGCCAGCGTCTCGATGGGCCCCGGGGAGACCACGTTGCACCGGATGCGCTCCCGCCCCAGCTCCGCCGCCAGGTACCGCACCAGGCTCTCCAGCGCGCTCTTGGCCACACCCATTATCCCGTACAGCGGCATGGCCCGCTGCGCGGCGAGGAAGCTCAGCGTCACCACGCTGCCGCCGGACTTCAGCACCGGCCGCGCTGCGCGCACCACCCGGGAGAGCGAGTGGGTGCTGATGTCCAGCGTCTCGGTGAAGTCCCGGACGTTCACCTCGCTGGGCGGCCTGGAGAAGACGGTGGGCGGGCCGTAGGCCACCGAGTGCACCAGCCCGTCCAGCTGCCCGCCGGCGAATGCGGGGTGGGCGAAGAACGCGTCCAGCTCGTCCCCGTCCAGTACGTCCGCCTTCTGGCCCTGGATGGTGGGACGTTCTTGCAGCAGCAGCCGCACCCGGCTGTAGAAGCGCTGCTGGTAGCCCACCACCACCGTGGCCCCGGCCTCCTGCAGCTGGCAGGCGATGTGCCACGCGATGCTCTCGCGGTCTGCCACGCCCAGCACCGCCACCGTCTTGCCCTGCATGCTCATCGCGCCGCCTCCCCGGCCCGCTGCGTCCCGGCCGAGAGCCAGGAGGATATGGCCGTCACGTCGAACGTCTCGTAGCCCTGCACATCGAGCACCAGCTTCCCGTCCTGCCAGCACTGCAGGTCGAACACCCCCATGCTGCGCTCCACCACCACCCACTGTGCGCCCCGCGCGCTGTCATGCGGGGCGTGCACGCGCAGCGTACGGATGGACCGGGGCACCACCACGGAGCGGGAGAGCTGCAGCCGCAGCCACGCTGCCGCGTGGAAGCCCGCTTCCAGCATCAGCGGCCCCGCGGCGAAGTCCGCGCCCACCATGCCTGGGTGGAAGAAGCGCGCCGGGAGCAGGGGCGCCGTGCGGGCCCACGCGCGCGGCAGCTGGTCTCCCCCGGCATGCGCCGTCCGCGCCTCTTCCAGCAGGTGGAACGCCGCGCCCAGGCGGATGCGCTCGTACAGCTCCGGGGTGGCGGACGCGGAGGCGTCCGCGGGCGGCTGCAGCGCGGCCAGCGGCTGCGGCGCGGGCCACGAGGGCGCCGTGCGGGACAGCAGCACCGTCGCCTCGTAGCAGGGCCGGCCTCCCGGCAGCTCCAGCTGGCACCGCACCGCGCGCAGCCCAGGCCCCGCCGCGAGCGAGGCGGCTGCGCGCACCGTGAGCTCCAGCGTCTTCACCCCCATGAGCGCCACCGCGCTCTGGATGGCGAAGTCCCGCAGCCCCGCCCACGCGTACCCGGGCAGCAGCGCGCACGCCGCCTCCACCAGCAGCTCCAGCCCCATGGAGCCCGGCATCACCGGGTCCTCGAAGATGGAGTGGTCCTGGAGCCACAAGTCCCGGTCTACCGCCAGCGTGCGCTTGCCCTCCAGGTGGCGCGCCCCGCGGGCCACCCGGTCCAGCAGCCCCGTCCCGGGCCGCAGCGGGCCCGTTTCCGCCGCTGGGAAGTCCACCACCGGCGCCAGCTCCGCGGGGCCCGCCAGCCAGGTGCTCTCCACCGGCGTGGCGGCCCCGTAGGCCAGTTCCATCAGCACCGCCTCGGTGCCGTCCGCCACCCCCACCAGCCCCTCGCCCGCCTCGCGCAGCACGCGCGCCAGCCCCGAGCGCTCGGCCATGCCCACCTCGTCCCACGGCCCGAAGTCCAGCACCCGGACCCGCGCCCCGCGCACCGCCGCCCGGCTGCGAAGCAGCGCCGCCATCGCCTCGTTGGCCGCCGCGTAGTCCACCTGCCGCGCGTTGCCCCGCCACGCCACAATGGACGAGAAGCCCAGCCACGCGCCGGGGAAGCGGGGCAGGGCGTCCGCCGCATCCAGAAGCAGCTGCAGCCCCGTCACCTTGGGCGCCAGCACGCGCGCGAAGCTGTCCGCCGCCTTGTCCTCCAGCAGCGCGTCTGCAATGACGCCCGCCGCGTGCAGCACCGCGTCCAGCCCGTCCCACGCCGCCGCCGCGTGGGCCATGACGCGCGCCGCCGCCCCCTCCGCTGCCACGTCCTCGGCGAGGTACGACGCCTCCCCGCCGGCCGCGCGCACCGCGTCCAGCGTGGCCTGCACCTCGGCCGTCTCCGGCGCGCTGCGCCCCACCAGCAGCAGCCGCGCCCGGTGCCGCTCCGCCAGTTGGATGGACACCTTCGCCGCGATGCCGCGCGCCCCGCCCGTCACCAGCACCCGCGGGCGCTCCGGCCAGTGCCAGTTCTCGGCGGTGGCCAGCGACAGGTCCGCGGGGAAGGCGCGCCGTACGAAGCGCCGCCCCGCCGCGTCCAGCGCGGCCTCCACCCCCTGCCCTCGCTGCA
>VGRA01000567.1 GCA_016875515.1 Deltaproteobacteria bacterium
CCCGGGCCGGGCGCCCCCCCCCCCCCCCGGCCCCCGCCAACTCACGTCCGGGGACGAGGCTCCGGAGGCGGCACCTCCCGGACGCCGTGGAGAGCGCTGCAGGCAGGCGCCACATCAGGGACACCTTGCCGAGCACCTCCGCCACCAGCCACCCCGAGATGGCACCCACCATGCCGAGCCAGCGGACGCCGCCCCACAACAGCGGCACCGTCACCAGCGCCTTGCCGAGGCAGGAGACGAAGAGGAAACGCGTCTGGGCCCGGGCCCGCAGGGCACCGTCCAGCGGGAAGGTGGCGAGCGCCACGCCCTCTGCGCGGAGCCACGTCCACCACGCGGCGCCTCCGCGGGCGAGCCCGTGCGCCGCGCAGGCCCCCATGGCCCCCCGCAGGCCGAGACCCGCACACACCGGGACGGCCAAGGAGTTGAACCGGCCTGCGACGGGCTCCGCGAGCACCCACCACGCGGCCGCGGACAGCAGCGCCGTCCCCATCAGCCACACCAGGGACTGGCCCAGGCAGGCGCGCGCCGCGTGCGGCTCCCGCGGGAGGAGGAAGTACAGGCCCTGCGCCATGCCGAACGGCAGCTGCAGCGTCATCAGTTGGAAGACCAGGAACAGCTGCTTGTAGGTGCCGCAGTCCGCGGCATCCAGCTGCCGGGCCAGCACCAGCGGCCCGGCCAGCACCCAGCTCCTCGCACCCTGCTCCGCCCGCGCAGGGGCGGCTGGGGTCATCCAGCGTTCCCCCGGCGGAGTCCGCGTTGGGGACGGCGCCCTTCCACGGCGAGCACCAGGCCGAGCGTGCCGAAGGTGTCGTCCACGGCGCAGCCGGTGAGCGCCGCCGAGTAGCTCCCGGAGACGCCGCGGCTGAAGTCCTCCCCGGCCCGCTCCGGCGTCTCCAGGGTCAGGACGGTGTGATGGACCGTGTGCGCGCCGATGGTGACGCCGGACGCAGCCATGCGGCGCACCTCGTCCCAGCCCATCACCGCGCAGCCCGGGTGCACGACGTCCGCAGACACGTCCAGCTGGTGCGCCAGCCCGGAGATGATGACCTCGAGCGTGTCGGCCGGGACGCGCGAGAGGAAGGCGTCCAGCGCCGCCGAGGGTCGGGCCCCATCAGGACCGGCTCGAGCAGCAGCGAGGTCTGCGGGGGCAGGCCGTCGTAGAGCGGGCGGAACCTCCGCTCCAGGGCGGTGCGGGCCAGGTGGAAGAGCCGGTCGTGCGCGAAGTGGCGCTCCGTCCCCACGCAGCCAGAGGCGACATACAGCGTGGCGGGCACGCCCAGCGCCTTCAGCACCGGGAAGGCGTTGTCGTAGACATCCCGGTAGACGTCGTCGACGGTGACGACGGAGAGATCCCGCCGCGCCCGGCGCCGCCCCGCAAGGACGTCCAACGCATCAACGAAAGACGCCAGCTCGAAACCCGCCCGGTGCGCCTCCTCCAGTAGGTGCCAGAACGCCTCGCGCGAGACGAGGGTGCCCGGGACGGACCGCTGCACCTCCTAGGTGAAGTCCTCGACCACGCGGTGGCAGCCGACCATCACGCTCCGCCTTCCCCCTGCCTGGATGCGGCGCACGCCCCGCAATGCCCGGCGCAACCCGGTGCCGTTCAGGACCCCTGCCGCCGCAGACTTCGCCGCCCGCTTCGCCCAACTGCCCGCTCTCGTGTCCCCTCCCCCGTTCGTGTGCTTCTGCGCGGACGGGTTGCAGCGGGTGGATCAACGCCGCGCCTGACGGAGGCGTGGGAAGGGGAGGCCGCGGGCGGTGGATTCCCCGCTGGTGCCACGCGCTTAGACAAGCGAGCACCCCTGCGCAGGCGGCCTGCCCACGCGTGGGAAGCGGCACGGCCGGTCGTGGTAGACCGCGATGAGACACCGGACCCGCCTGGAGCACGCATGAGCCACGACTACGACACCGCGACCTCCCACCTCACGCCCAGGCGACCGGGCCTGTCCACGGTCGCTCCCCTGGTCGCCCTGGCCGTGGTGGCAACCGTGGCCTTCATCTTCTACACGGAGAAGAAGCGGGATCCCCGCGAGGCGCCCTACGAACTGGTGGGGGAGCCCGCGCCTACCTTCACACTCCGCCGCCTGGACACCGGGGCGCCCCTCTCCTTCGAGCAGATGCGCGGGCGCCCCGTGGTGGTGAACTTCTGGGCCTCGTGGTGCGGCCCCTGCCGGGCAGAGCACGGCGTGCTGCACTGGGCGGCGAAGACGTTCGGCCAGCAGGTGCAGTTCGTGGGCATCGTATACGAGGACTCGGAGCCGAAGGCCCGTGCCTTCCTCAAGGCGAACGGGGTCCCCTTTCCGGAGGTGGTGGATCCGGAGTCGCGCATTGCCCGGGCCTATGGCGTCACGGGCGTGCCGGAGACCTTCTTCATCGACAGCGCGGGGAACATCCACGGCAAGCACATCGGGCCCATCACACAGGAGGCCTTCATCCAGGCGGTGAAGGGGGTCCTCGGAGAGGAGCAGGCGCCATGACGGAGCGCGGGACTGGCCAGGCCGGGCAAGGCTCCGGGGAAGCGCCCGCCGCGCCGGCCGCCTCCAGCCCGGGCAGCTGGCTGCAGGCGCTGCTGGGGCTGCTGTTCGCCGTGGGAATGGCGGCGGCGGTCTTCGGGGTGGCGCTGGTCCTTCGAGGCGAGGCTTTTCCGAGCGCCTCCCAACCTGCCCCGCCGCCGGTGCCCCACGCCGAGGCGGGCGCCACGGATCCAGACGGGGAGGCCCTG
>VGRA01000568.1 GCA_016875515.1 Deltaproteobacteria bacterium
TCCAGCACCCGGATGACCGCGGGCGCGGCCCCCCCGTAGAAGCGGATGACCGCGAACATGAGGTGCAGCAGGTCCGTGCCGCCGTTCCGCAGCACGGCAGGGACCCACGGGAGGTCCTCGAACTCCAGGGCGCTGAGGCGTTTCATGGGGCGAGGGGAAGGGCGCTACTCCAGACGTGGCGGATTGTCGAACGCCGGGTAGGCGCGACGAGAGGGTCGCCTCAAAGGTGATGCCGGACCACCGCGTCGGTCACCCACCGGACGATTCCGTGCTGCAGTGCGTGCGGGTTGCTTCGGCTCCAGTGCCAGCGGGGGCCGAACATGTTGAAGGCGTCCGCGTCCTCCAGTTCCTCCCCGACCACCAGGGCGCTGACGCCCACGCCGAGCTTCCTCGCACGTCGGATCTCCTCCCGGACCTGCTCCTTCAGCGACAGCGGGCTCGTCTTCGTCTTGATGGCCCCCATGAAGGTGGGCTCGCCGTCGGTCAGGACCAGCAGGTGACCCTTCTCGCGAGCGGCGCGGAGGTGGTTCACGGCGACTGCGACTGCCACGTGAAGCGGCGTCTGTCCCTCGACCGGGAGTGCCTCGCTGGCGTGGAGGTCCATGCCCGCCGGCACGCGCTCGATGAGCGCGGTCATGGCCTTGGCCCGGAATCCCCAGGTCTCGAAGGGGACGCCGGCCTGGGTGAGGGCTCGCCGGAGGACCCGTGCGGCCCGCTCCACCTGCTCCGTGGGTGCACCCTCCATGGAGGACGAGCGGTCCACCAGCAGCAGCGCCCGGAAGCCTCGGCCTGCCACCTCCTCGCGGTAGCAGGGAAGTGCCCGGCCCGTGAGGGCTCGCTCGATTGCCGCGGGGAGGTCCACCTCCAGCCCCTGTTCGCCCGGCCGGTGAGCCTTGCGCCCGCGCACCCTCCGGAACAGTTGGGCGAGGCGCGCGACGGCCTGGGCGTCCTCCGGGCCCAGGGCCGGTGGCGGGGGGAGGGTGTCCGCAGCAACGTCCTTCACCGTGGTCCGGTCCCGTACGCACTTCAGCAGCGGCCCGCCCCCGTCCTGCTTCGCCACCTGGCGCAGCCGCTCGCGCACTTCTGACAGCCAAGTGGACGCCCGAATCCGGGAGGCGAACAGTGCCGACTCCCGGGCGCCTTCATCTCCTGCCTGGACCATGCGCGCGGCCTCCCGTGCACGCTCCGTCTCTCCCGCCTGGCCTGCCGGGGGGCGCGTGTTGGGACGGAGATCCTCCAGACGGTCCGACGCCGAGGTCTCCATCACGGGGGAGGAACCCCGACACCCCCAAAGCTTCGGCAACAGCTCCCGCGTGGCAATGAGGCTCGACTCCTGCGCGCCCTTCTGTACCTGCCCGAGCGAACGCACCAGGGCAGGCCCCAGCACCGAGTACGGACCCTCGGGCAGGCGCGGACCCCTGGACCCCACGCAGAGCGCCCACGTCACCAGGTCCTCCTGCGCCCGGTGCCGGTGGCGCCGCATGGTCCGCAGCGCGAGTGCGCGCAGTTCTGCGAGGCTCCCCGGGTACAGCTCCCCCCACAGCGAGTTAACCCGCTCGTCCTCGAGCAGGTTGTAGATCTTTCCCGTCACCGCGCCGAAGGCCTCCGCCCCCCGCTCGTCCCCCCGCGCCAGGGCGAACGCCTGCGCCTCCGCCACCAGGGCCTGCTTCGCGGCGAAGTCACTCAGGAACAGCACGTGCGCCAGCTCGTGTTCCACCAGGCAATAGAAGGACGGGTGCTTGAAAGGGGCGTCGATCAGCACCCCGTCCGTGCAGGGCTTCTTCCCGTTCCGCAGCCGCAGCGGACGCCGCGTGATGGCCGCGAAGGTGTCCACCGTCTTGTGCGCCGCCATCACCAGGTGCGCCCGGTCCATGTCACACGGCTCCGGTCAGCTTCACGTGGAAGATGGAGTGGATCCGCTGCCGCACCGTCTCGGCGTCTGCCCCCTCGAACTTCCCGAGCACCAGCCGGAGCGCCCGCTGCAGCCCCACCGCGCGCGCGTCCTCGAGCACCTGCACCACGTCCCTGGGGGAGAGCGCGTAGTCCAACGCCTTCTGCCGCGTCTCCTGTGCGAGCAGCAGCACCTTCGCCAGCAGCGGCTCGTCCAGGTCACCCTGGAAGTGGCTCGCCACGATGGCCCGCTCCGCCTCCGGCTCGGGGTAGTCCAGCGCCAGCATCCGGAAGCGGCTCTTGAGGTCCTCGTTCAGCGCGTACACCCCTCCGTACGCGGACGAGTTCATGGTCCCCGTCACCCACAGCTGCGCGCCGGGCCGCAGCTCGAACACCCGCCCGCACTCGGGCACCTCCATCCGGCGCCGGAAGTCCAGCAGCGGGTTCAGCACCTTCTGCATCTGCGGCGTCAGCCCGTTGAGTTCCTCCAGCACCAGCAGGCACCGCCCCGCCTCGTTCGCCACCTCCACCGCAGTGGTCAGCGGCCCCAGGACGAAGGGCGTCTCGTTCCCCCGCATCACGTACATCCCCAGCAGGTGAGAGCGCCGGACGTCCTCCGAGCAGTCGAAGGTGACGAGGGGGCACCCCGCCTTCGCCGCCCAGGACTGGAAGGAGAGCGTCTTGCCCACCCCCTTGGGGCCGACCAGGAGCAGGTTGGAGCTGAAGGCGAGCCGCTCGAACAGCGGGTGCAGGTGCCACCCGTCGCAGTAGGGAAGGTCCCCCCGGGCGGTGTAGACAGCCGTGGGTAGGCGTTCGGTCGTGGGCAGGGTCA
>VGRA01000569.1 GCA_016875515.1 Deltaproteobacteria bacterium
TCGCGGTGGCGCTGGCCCGGGTCAGGTTGGTCGTCTTGGCGGAAGGCGTGGCCGCGGTCACGTTCTCCACCCAGACCTCGTAGTCGCTGATGGCGGTGCCGCCATTGCCGGCGGGGGCCGTCCAGGAGAGCGTCACCTGAGTGTTTCCGTGCGTTGCCGTGTCGAGCGTGGGGGCCAGCGGCGCCACGTCCGGGATCACCGCCACGGCGGACGCCGCCGAGGTCGTCCCGAAGCCCACCACGTTCTTCGCCGTCACGCGGAAGACGTAGGAGGTGCCGTTGGTGAGCCCCGTCACGGTGACCGGCTTGGTGGTCCCGGTGGTGGCAGTCGTGTCCGCGATGGCCTCGGTCCACGTCGTCCCGTTCGTGGAGCGCTCAATCTTGAAGCCCAAGAGCGCCGAGCCGCCGTTGAATCCGTTCATCCAATCCACGGATGCAGAGGCGTCTCCTCGGGTGGCCACCACGTTGGTGGGCGCAGCCGGCGTGGTGCGCGGCGTGGTGGAAGCCGTGGTTGCCGTGAAGAAGCTCCCGGAGTTGGCAGGGTCCGCCCGGTTGGCGTCGTTGATGGCGCAGATCTGGAAGTCGTAGGCCGTGCCGTTGGTCAGCCCGCTGACCGTCACGTTGCGAGTGGTATTCGGGCTCACGGGGCTCCGGACCACGGCGCCGTTCGGGATGTTCAACCAGGTGGCTGACGAGGTCTCCTTGTACTGGATGAAGTAGTCCGTGATGGCGTTGCCGCCGGTGGACGACGGGAGTCCCCACGACAGGGCTACCGATGTGTCGCCGGGCGTGGCCGTGATGGCGCCAGGGGCGGAGGGTACCGTGCGGGGCGTGCCCGTCCCCGTGGAGGAAGCGCCCGACTGGCCTGCCACGTTGGTGGCCTTCACCGCCACGGTGTAGAGGTTGCCGTTGGTGAGGTCAGTGATGTCACAGTTGCCCGCGAGCGCCGTGTTGACGGTGCAGAACAGCGTGGCCTCGGAGCCCACCACGTAGGCCTTGTAGGAGCTGATGGTCGCGCCGCCGTTGAAGGCAGGCGGGGTCCACGCCACGTTCAGCTTGCGAGCGCCGGGGATGACCGCCCCAAGGGTCGGCGCATCCGGAACCGTCCGCGGCGTCAGTTGGTCCGACTCGGGCGAGTAGGCGCTACACCCGGTCGAGTTCTCTGCGCAGTACCGGAACTTGTAGCCATTGCCGTTGGTCAGGCCGCCCACCGTGACGGTCAGCGACGTGTTGGGTGAAGCGGGAGACCGGGTGAACGGCGCAGACGGGACCGTCGTCCAGCTACCCGGGGTCGGCGTCTGCTGCTGCACCTGGACCTGATAGTTGATGATCGCAGTGCCCGTGTTGGTGGGCGTTAACAGCGTCAGGACCACCTGTGCCACGCCTTCGGAGCCCGTCGGCGCGTCGGGCTGTCCGGGCACCTTGTCCGGCGTCCGCGAAACGCCCGAGGAGATGACACCGTAGCCCGCCAGGTTGAAGGCCTCCACCGTCACCGTGTACGAGACCGCGTTCACGAGGCCGGTGAAGGTGTAGGTCAGGGTGTCCTCGCCCGTGACCTCCTGCGTCACCGTCACCGCGCCGCCCGTGGAACTCGCAGGCACTGCCTTGACGCGGTACTTGGTGATGACGCGCCCGTTGTTGGCAGGCTTGGTCCACGTCACGATCAGCGACTGGTCACCGGGCTGGACGGTCGGGCTGCTCACCTGCGAGGGCACCGTGTACGGCGTCTCGGTCACCGCGGAGGACGCGCTGCTCGTCCCGGCCGCGTTGGTGGCGGTCATGGTGACCGAGTACAGCTTGTCGTTGGTGAGGCCGGAGATGGTGCAGGTGGTGTCCGCCTCGGTGGACTTGCTGCACGTCCCGGGGGTACCGCCGGTCGCGGTGGCGCTCACGTTGTAGGACGTGATGGCGTTGCCGTTGTTGCCGTTGTTGGTCCACGTCACCACGAGTGTGCCGCTGCTGGCGACGACCGTGTTGATGGTGGGCGCGTTGGGCACCCGGTAGGGGATGATAGCGGCGGAGGCGGTGGACGGGTCGCTGACTCCGCCCTCGTTCTCGGCGGTGGCTGTGAAGGTGTAGGAGATGCCGTTCGTCAACGTCGAGACCACGCACTCGAGCGGTCCCGCCGTCCAGGTGCAGGTCTTCCCGTCGGGATTGGAGGTGACGACGTACTTCGTCACCGTGCGGCCATTGCCCGGCGCGGCAGCCCAGGTCACCTTGGACTGCTGGTCCTGCCCGGCGGTGCCGGTCACGCCGGTCGGCACGCCCGGCTTGGCAAACGGGATGACATTCTCCAACGGCAGCGACGGCTCCGACGTCCCGTTGGCATTGTCTGCAGTGACCGTCACCGAGTAGGCGGTTCCGTTGGTCAGCCCTGCGATGTCGCAGGTGGTGGCGGGCGGCGTCGCGGTGCAGCTGATCACCGTGGCTCCCACCGTCGCGCTCGCGGTGTAGCCGGTCACGGGGTTGCCGCTGTCGAAGGAGGGCGCATCCCAGGCCACGCGGACCTTGCCGTTGAGGTCCAGCGTGGGGCTGGACAGCGTGACGGCCACGTTGCGCGGCGGTGATGGCGGGCCCGCGCACCGCTTGCCGCCACCGGAGGGCAGGCAGGAGGACCCGTAGGCGCAGTCATTGTCCGACATGCAGGCGGTGCCGGAGGTGCAGTCGCGGAAGGTTCCACCGGACATGCCGGCCACGGACACGCCCACCGGCA
>VGRA01000570.1 GCA_016875515.1 Deltaproteobacteria bacterium
CGGGCCCTGGTTGGGGTAGTACCCGTTGGGCTGCCCGGGGGGCGGGCCCTGGTTGGGGTAGTACCCGTTGGGCTGCCCGGGGGGCGGGCCCTGGTTGGGGTAGTACCCGTTGGGCTGCCCCGGGGGGGGACGGAAGTTGGGGTTGGAGGGGACGTACTGCACCCCGCCGTACTGCTGCGGCGGAGGGGCCACGGGCTGCGGGGTGGGGGTCGCGTAGGTGACCGGGGCGGGGGCGGGGACGTAGCGTTCCCGGACGGTGTGCACGCAGCCGGTGAGGGCGCAGAGTGCAGCGGCGGGCAGAAGGGGCAGGCGCATGGGGTTCCTCGGGGTGGTGCTGCGACAGACGGTGCGTGCGGCGCTGACATTCAACCACGGGGCGAGGACGAGGAAATGAAATCTGCCGCGCTTCGCCGTAAGAGGGCTGTCATGTCCTGGCGTTATCTGTGGCTGGCCGCCGCGTGCGCGACCGTGGGGTGTGGGCTGGATGCGCCGGCGCGGGGGACGCCGCTGGGCGGCGCGCCGCTGAACGTGGCCCGTGCCCGCTTCGAGGTGCGGGCAAGGCCGTTGGATCTCCTCCCGGTGGACGTCTTCTTCCCCGCAGACGCGAACGGGGCCGCGCTGCGGGTGGAGGGCGGGCGGCCTGCGCTGGTGTACGTGCAGGGCGGCGCGGTCCCCTCCGCGGACTACCACTGGCTGGCGCAGCGGCTGGCCTCCGCGGGGTTCGTGGTGGCGGTGCCCTCGGTGGCCTCCCAGCTGGCGCTCTTCTCCGTGGACGACGGCGAGGCGGCCCGGTGGCTGCTGGTGGATCCTCCCGCGGGCAGCGTGCTCGAGGGGCTGGTGGATGCGTCCCGCGTGGCGGTGGCGGGCCACTCGCTGGGGGGCGTGGTGGCAGGCAAGCTGGCGCTCGGGGGCGGGTTTCGGGCGCTGGTGCTGCACGCCAGCTTCACGGACCCCGCGGACGAGCAGCGGCTGCCGGGGCTGGGCATGCCGGTGCTGTCGCTCGCGGGCGGGGCGGACTGCAGCGCGAAGCCGGATTCGGTGCGCGAGGGCTTTGCCAAGCTGCCCTCCCCGGCCGCGCGGGTGATGCTGCCCGGGGTGGGCCACTTCCAGTTCACCGCGCAGGCGGAGACGGACCGCGGGCGGGGATGCGTGCCGGGGGTGCCGTTGGAGGCGGCGCATGAAGGCGTTGCACGCACCACCCGCGCCTTCCTGAACGGGGCGCTCTCCGGGAGGCCGCTGACGGTGGACGGGCTCGCGGTGGTGCCGGGGGCGGAGGTGGAGGTCCGATGAGGCGCGCGTGGGCGGTGGTGTGCGGGCTGTGGGCGGTGGCGGCGCAGGCGGAGCTGCCGGCGCTGGTGGCCCCGTCCCGGGTGGAGCCGCGGACGGCGGGCTTCCTCGCGGTGGGCGGGCGGACGGTGGGGGTGGGGCTGCTCCGGGAGGGCAGTGTCGAGGGGGAGGCGTGGGCTTTCCAGGTGGACGTGGGGCTGCGGGACGCGTTCGTGCAGCTGATGGCGGCCCGGCAGCTGCGGCTCCTGCCGCTGGACGGGCGGGCGTGGCACGCGGCGGCCCAGCTGGGGCTGGACGTGGCAGCGGCCACGCGGGGGCCGGCGGTGCTGGGGGTGGGGCCCAACGTGGGGCTGTCCCTGGGGGCCGGGCCGGAGTGGCTGAACGGCTTCGGCACCCTGCAGGCGGGGGTGGAGGCCTTTCCCCTGGGCGGGCCGCCGCTGTTCCGGCTGCCGCTGCGGGCAGGGCTGGGGGCCCAGTCCCGCATGGGACAGCTCGACCTGCGTTTGACCCTGCTGCTGGGGTTGGACGTCAACATCGGGCAGGCGGCCACCGCGCGCACGGACGCCGTGCTCGCGTTGGGCTTTGGACCGTAGGGGCGCGCAGCGGGGCTGGCCGGAAAATGGCGCCCCCCCGGGGCGCTGGTACGATCGCCGGGAAGGCGTGTCGCGCCGCCCCCGAGAGAGCCCCGGATGAGACCCAGCAGCCAGGACACGCAGCCTTCCGTGACGCCGACTTCTGGCGGCATCTTCCAATCCCTGCTTGAGGGGACCTCCACCCCGCGCAGCGACGCGGAGGACCCGCTCATTGGCCGGACGCTGGGCGAGTACGTGGTGCGGCGGCGGCTGGGCGTGGGCGGGATGGGGCTGGTGTACGAGGGGGAGCAGCCGCTCATCCACCGGCGCGTGGCCATCAAGGTGCTGAAGCCGGAGTTGGTGCAGCAGCCGGAGTTGCTCCGCCCGCTGCTCGCGGAGGCGCGCGCGGTGAGCGCGGTGCACCACCCGGGCATCATCGACATCTTCGGCTTCGGCGACCTGCCCGGGGTGGGGCAGTACATCGTCATGGAGTTCCTGGACGGGGAGCCGCTGGATGCGGCCATCACGCGCCGGGCGCCGTTCCCGGCGGCGGAGGTCCTCCACGTGCTGGACCAGGTGCTCGCGGCGTTGGGGGCGGCCCACGCAGCCGGTGTCATCCACCGGGACATGAAGCCGAGCAACGTATTCCTGGCGCGGGACTCGGCCGGGTCCACGTACGTGAAGCTGCTCGACTTCGGGCTGGCCAAGCACGCGGACGTGCCGCACGGGCTGGCGCGGCAGACGCGGCAGTCCGTCATGGTGGGGACGCCGGAGTACATGTCCCCCGAGCAGGCCATGGGGCAGACGGTGGGCCCCATGAGTGACCTGTATGCCGTGGGCGTC
>VGRA01000571.1 GCA_016875515.1 Deltaproteobacteria bacterium
TCGGTGATGTCGAAGAAGCCCTGGTCCTCCGGCTCGTCCACCGCCAGCCGCCACGTGGCCCCCAGCACCGGGAAGTCGTTGGCCGGGCATCCGGTGGTGCAGTGGCCATCCAGGCACAGTGCGTCATCGCCCTCGCACGCCTCGTGGCGCGTGCAGGGGGTGCCGGGGCTCGGCTCGAGCACCAGCTCACCGTCTGCGGGACGGAACGTCGTCTCCACGCAGCTGGTGCCCTCGGTGGGCAGCGTCCCGAGCACCGGCACTCCCGCGTCCACGCTGCGCAGCGCCGGCACGTTCTCCGCGTAGCAGAAGCGCGCGCGGAACGTCTCCCCCGCGGGGGCATTCTCGCCGTAGAGGCACGCAGGCCCCTGCACCAGCCCGCAGCTGCCCGCCCCCTCCATGGTCACCACGCCGTCCCACGTCCGGGAGATCGACTCGCCGGGTGCAACCTTGAGGATGCGGGGGTTGGGCGAGACCGGCGGGCAGTCACACCCGCCGCATACCAGGTCGCAGGAGAGGCATTCGCACGGCGGCGTCTCCACGAACGGGTTCCAGCCGCCGAACGTGGACCTCTGCAACTCCACTCCCATCCGCCCGTCCGTGGCGTCCACGTGCAGCGGTGCCTCGCCCGTGTTCCGGATCACGATCCGCACCGGCGTGGGCGTGGCGGGGACGCAGTTGCAGCCCACCACCGAGCAGGCGAGCAGCAGGAGCAACGAGAACGTTGGGGCATGGCGCCGGGACATGGGTGACCGCCGGATCCTAGCAGATGCACCTGCGGGCGCCTGCTTGCCTGAAGGGGTGGATGACGCCAGAGTGCAAGTCAGAGTGTCCTTGCGAATCCTCCTGTCCACCGCAGCGCTCGCCGCCATCGTCGTCGGTTGCGACACCGAGGGGGAGATCGAGTCCCGCGGCCAGCGCATGCCCGAGGTGCTGCCCCCGCGCCTGTCCCCCGTGCGGATCCTCCCGCCCGGCCTCTCCCGCGTGGCCCCCTCCCGCGTGGAAGTCCGTAACCCCGCCGCCGTGCCTGCCACGCAGGTGGACCTCTTCACACAGGGCCCCGGTCGCGTGGACGTTCTGTGGGTGGTGGACGACTCCGGCTCCATGGCAAACCAGCGCGCCACGCTGGCGGGCAACTTCGAGCGCTTCCTGCAGGCACTCGAGCAACTGCAGACCAACTTCCACGTTGGGGTCATCACCACCAACGCCAACGACGGCGGCAGGCTGGCGGGCACCATCAAGGTAATCGATCCGCAGACCCCGGACAGGGCCTCCGTCTTCGTCTCCAACACCACCTTCCCCAGCTCCCGCACGCGCTGGGAGCAGGGGCTGCGGATGATGGAACTGGCGCTCACCGAGCCGCTGCGCTCCACGGACAATGCCGGCTTCCTCCGTCCGGACGCCGCGCTCGCCGTGATCGCGGTCAGCGACGAGGACGACGGGAGCATCGGCGACCCCGCGTACTACGCTCGCTTCCTCCGGGGCGCAATCGGCAAGGGCAACGAGAACCTCGTCTCCTTCTCCGTGATTGGCGGCACCCTCCCCAATGGCTGCTACCCGCCCGGCGAGCAGATCTACTGGGGCGGCCTTGCCGAGCCGGCCACCCGCTACGCTGCCGTGGCCAACCGGACGGGGGGCACCGTTGGCAGCATCTGCGATGCCTCCTTTGAGCAGACCCTGCTGCGGATCTCGGAGGCCATCCACACCCTCCGTCGCATCTTCCCGCTGTCGCTCGCGCCGGACCCGGCCACCCTCTCCGTCACCGTCAACGGTACCTCCATCCCGCGGGACGTCATCAACGGGTGGCAGTACCGGGCAGACACACAGAGCATCTCGTTCCTCGGCAACTACGTCCCGCCGCCGGGGTCCTCCCTTCGCATCACCTACGCGCTCTCCCCGTGAACCGCCTCCCTGCCCTCGCCCTGCTGCTCTGCGTGGTCCTCGCCGGGGGCTGCGCCCGCACCGGGCTGACCCCGGCCTGCCCCGAGGGCATGGTGGAACGCGGCAGCCAGTGCGCCTGCGTCTCGGACCAGGGCTGCCCCGCGGACCACGCCTGCAGCGCCGCGGGCGCGTGCGAGTGCCGCGGCCCCTCGTGCTGCCCCGCGGGCTACGGCTGGGAAGACGGGGGAACGCACTGCGTGTGCACGGACTCGGCCTGCTGCCCCGCGGACCACCTCTGGGTGGAAGACGCGGGCTCGCTGCCGGACGGTGGCCCGGAGGGGCGCTGCACCTGCGCGGGCACGGACTGCTGCCCGGGGGGCTACGCCTGGGATCCCGTGGCGCAGGGCTGCGCGTGCGCCGGCGAGGACTGCTGCCCCGCGGATCACCGCTGGGACGCGGACGCAGGCACCTGCGCCTGTGACGGCGAGGGCTGTTGCCCCGTGGACTTCCGCTGGGACGCTACCTCCCGCACCTGCGTCTGCGCCACGGACGCCTGCTGCCCGTCCGGCTATTCCTATGTTGCGGAGTTCAAGGCCTGCATCTGCACCGGGGACGCGTGCTGTCCTGCCGGGTACGCCAAGGATCCCGCCCGCCAGCGGTGCGTGTGCCTGGGGGACGCCTCCTGCCCTGCCGGCAACCGCTGTGACGCCGAGTCCGGGGCCTGCCGCTGCCTGTCCAACGACGGCTGCCAGGCCGGCCAATACTGCAACGTCCTCGGCTTCTGCCAGTCTGCCTCGGCGTGCGCTTCCAACCTGGACT
>VGRA01000572.1 GCA_016875515.1 Deltaproteobacteria bacterium
GATCGTGCCCTCCCCCGGGCACCCGGTCCCACAGGCAGGGACGGAGTTGGTGGTGGACGACGACCTGGACTGCCGGGTGGCGGTGCTGGAACTGCTCGAGTCTGAGGGGTTCGCGGTGGAGGGTGTGGGGAGCGCAGAGGCGGCGACGGCAGCGCTGCGCGAGGGGCCTGCCCCGGCACTCTTGCTCGTGGACTACGCGCTCGGGGCTGCAACGGGCCGGGAAGTGGTCCGGTACGTGCGGTCCACCGAGCGGCTGGCGCAGGTACCGGTGCTCGTCATCTTTGGCGCGGCCAGGCGCAGCGCGGCTGACCACGGGACAGGGACAGGACCGGGTGGATGAATTCCTGGACAAGCCGGTGCAGACACCCAGGCTGATGGACACGGTCCGGTCGCTGGTGCAACCGCGCGGCGCCACGTCCCTTTCCGCTTCCTCGGACCCGGCTGGCCGGTAGAGTGCAGCGCCCACATGGACGCACCCATCCTTGACACGTACCGCGCTGCCTTCGTCGCGGCGCTCGCCCAGTCCCTCTCCCTCCCTGTCACCGAGGTGGATCCGCAGGTGAAGCCGGCGGAGCCCGCGCACGGCGACTTCACGTTCCCCACGTTCCCGCTCGCCCGGGCGCAGAAGAAGGCGCCGCCCGCCATTGCCCAGGGCCTGGCCGCGCAGACCAAGGTGGAGGGACTGCAGGTGGTGGCCGCGGGGCCCTATGTGAACGCGCGGTTGCTGCCGCAGCCGTTCACCGGGCAGGTGCTGGCGCAGGTGCGCGCCCAGGGGCCGCGGTACGGCGGGTCCGACGCGGGGCGCGGCAGGGCGGTGGCCATTGACTACTCCTCGCCCAACATTGCCAAGCCCATTGGGTTCCACCACATCCGGACGACGTTCCTGGGCCACGCCATTGCCAACCTCTACCGGGCGAACGGCTGGCGGGTGGAGGGGATCAACTACCTCGGGGACTGGGGCAAGCAGTTCGGCCTGGTGGCGGTGGGGTTCCAGGAATACGGGGACCCGGGGCGGCGCAAGGAGATGGGGCATTTGGTGGAGGTGTACGTCCGGGCCAACAAGCGCGCGGGGGAGGAGCCGGCGTTCGACGCGCGCGCCCGGGACTTCTTCCGCCAGATGGAGGCGGGAGACCCGCAGGCGCTCGGGCTGTGGCGCGAGTTCCGGGACACCTCCCTGGATGGGTTCAAGAAGGTGTACGAGCGGCTGGGGATCCACTTCGAGCACTACGACGGGGAGAGCCTCTACCAGGAGCAGATGGACGCGGTGATCGACGAGGTCTCCCGGACTGTGGGGGTGAAGGTTTCCGACGGGGCGCTGGTGGTGGACATGCCCCCGAAGGACAACGAGCCGCCCGTGCTGCTCAAGAAGTCCGACGGTTCCACGCTGTACGCCACGCGGGACCTGGCGGCGGCGAAGGACCGGTACGAGCGGTTCCACTTCGACCTGTCGTTGTACGTCGTTGCGCAGGACCAGGCGCTGCACTTCCGGCAGGTCTTCGAGGTGCTGGAGCGCATGGGGCTGCCGTGGGCGAAGCGACTGGTCCACGTGAACTTCGGCCGCATCCACGGGATGAGCACGCGCAAGGGACAGGTGGTGATGCTCACGGACGTGCTGGACGAGGCCCGTGCCCGGGCGCTGGAGAAGGTGCAGGCCAACCTCGCCGCCGGGAAGATGGAGACGGCAGACCCGGAGAAGTTGGCTGAGCAGATTGGGCTCGGGGCCATTGTCTTCGGGGACCTCAAGAACCGGCGGACCACGGACTACACGTTCGACTGGGACGAGGTGCTGGAGTTCGACGGCCACACCGGCCCCTACCTGCAGTACGCCCACGCCCGGGCGTGCAACATCCTGCGGAAGGGGGGCGGGGCGCCGTCCGGCTGGGACGCGGGGTTGCTGGTGCTCCCCGAGGAGCAGGCGCTGGTGCGAGAAGTGGCGAGGCTGCCCGGGGCCGTGCAGGCGGCGCTGGCGGAGAACGAGCCGTCGGTGGTGGCGAGGCTGCTGCTGGACGTGGCCGCGGCCTTCAGCCGCTGGTACACGCTGGGCAACCAGGACCGCGACAAGCGGGTCCTGGTGGAGGGCGAGGCGCACGCGGACGTGCGCGCGGCCCGTTTGGCGCTGGTGGACGCGGTGCGAAACACCCTCTCCTCCGGCCTGGCATTGCTCGGTATCTCCGCCCCGGAGAACATGTAGGTTCCTGCAGCAAGCCGCTGGAGGGAGCGCCATGGACGGGGGTGCGTTGAAGCGCGAGTTCGGCCCGGTGGGGCGTGCCCTGGCGGCGCGCTTCTTCACCGCCGTTCGCTTCTCACCGGAGGACGAGGCGGAGTGGCGGCGCCTGAGTGAGCAGGGGTTCGTGGTGCACGTGATGCGCACCACGGCGTGGGTGAACTACCTGTACCTGGCCTGGGCGCTGGTGACGCGGGGATTGCCGCCCGTCCGCGCGGTGGTGAACCTGCGCCGGTGGTTCACCCGGCCGTTCACCCACACCGTGCAGCGCGGGGACTTCGACGTCCGGTTCACCTATGCCCGGAGGCAGCAGGGCTCCGGGCTCATCTTCCTGAAGCAGAGCGCGTTCGGCAGCACGCGGGGGCGGCAGATCACCGAGGACCCCTTCCCCGCGCTGGTGGCCATGGCGCGCAAGTCCGAGCGGCCGGTGTACCTGGTCCCGGAGCTGTTCGTCTGGGAGAAGGTGCCGCAG
>VGRA01000573.1 GCA_016875515.1 Deltaproteobacteria bacterium
CCCGGCCGCTCGAACTCCATGCACCGCTCGGGGTGGGCAATGAGTGGCGTGCAGCCCTTGAGATTCATCCGGAACACCAGGTCCGTCAGCGTGGGCAGCGGGGCGGTGTACGGGGCCTCCACCAGCACGCAGCGGCCGCCACCCACCTTCCTCACCGTGCCGGAGGCCACCTGCTCGAGGAAGCCTTCCTCGAAGAAGAAGTGCTCCGCGTTGGCGTGCAGCTGCAGCGGGAGGGCGTGCGCGGCCAGGGACTCGCGCAAAGCCTCCAGCGCCGCCTCCTGCGCGGGCCGGGGGGCGTACTCCCCCCGGGCGTGCGGGCTGGGGGCCGCCGCCGAGTAGCCCAGGTCCACGAGCGCACGGGCCATCTCCAGCGCCTCGTCCGGCCCCTTGGCGCCGTCGTCCACGCCCGGCAGCAGGTGGCAGTGCAGGTCCGCGTAGCCTTCAGCCATCAGCGTCCTCGCTCGCGCCGGGAGGCAGCTCGTCCTCCTGCTCGTCCGCCGGCCCCACCGGCACCCGGTACTCCTCGCCCAGCCACCTGCCCAGGTCCAACGCCCGGCAGCGGGGCGAGCAGAACGGGTAGGCCGGGTTGAGCGCCCGGGAGGAGACCGGCTTCTGGCAGGTGGGACAGTTCACGGCAGGGGGCTCTCTAGCGGATGTGCGGGTGGAACATAAGGACGAAGCGGTAGGGTTCCCGCCATGAAAGCGCTCCGCCTCCACGGATTCACCGGCCCCTCCGCCCTGCGCTGGGAGGAGGTGGCAGCTCCGGTCCCCGCCGCCAGCGAGGTGCGCGTCCGCGTCCGGGCAACCGCGCTCAACCGGGCGGACCTGCTGCAGACGCTCGGGCGCTACCCCGCCCCGCCCGGTGCCACCCCGGACATCCCCGGCCTGGAATACGCCGGGGAGGTGCTGGAGGTGGGGGAACGGGTGACGCGCGTGAAGCCCGGGGACCGAGTCATGGGGCTGGTGGGAGGCGGCGCCTTCGCCGAGCAGCTGTGCGTGTCCGAGCGCGAAGTCCTCCCCGTCCCCGAAGGGATGTCCTTCACGGACGCCGCCGCCCTGCCCGAGGCCTTCCTGACCGCGTGGGACGCGCTGGTGCTGCAGGGAGGACTCCGGGCTGGGGAGACGGTGCTCGTCCACGCCGCGGGATCCGGGGTGGGCGCGGCCGCGGTCCAGGTGGCCGTGGCGGCGGGGGCCCGCGTGGTGGGGACCAGCCGGACGGCGGACAAGCTGTCCCGGCTCGCCGCCTTCGGCCTCCACGCGGGGGTGCTCACCGGCGAGGGGCAGGACGCCGCGGCGGACGTGCTCGCCGCCACCCGCGGGCGCGGGGTGGACCTGGTGCTGGACTTGGTGGGCGGCTCGGCCGTGTCGCTGTCCTTGAAGGTTCTTGCACCCCGCGGGCGGCTGCTGCTGGTGGGCCTGCTGGACGGCGCCGCCCCGCAGGTGGACCTGGGGCTGGTGCTGCGCAAGCGGCTGCAGCTCACCGGGACGGTCATGCGCAGCCGCTCGCCCGAGGAGAAGGCAACGCTGGCGGCCCAGGCCGAGCGGATGCTGCTCCCGCTTTTCGCCTCCGGGGCGCTGCGGCCAGCGGTGGACGTGGTGCTTCCCCTGCCCCGGGCGGCAGAAGGCTTTGCCCGGATGGCGGCCAACGGGACGTTCGGGAAGATCGTCCTGCAGGTGGATTGAAGCCGTTGCAGGGCGGACGCTTTCCCGCTACCTCCGCCCGTCCATGGTGACCTTCGATCCCAACGCGGCAGCGGCCCCGGACTCGGGCGTTTTCGGCCTCCCCTTCACGCCGCACGAGGCGGAGGTGGTGCTCCTGCCCATCCCGTTCGAGGCCACCACCAGCTACGGCGGCGGCACCGCGGACGGCCCCGCGGCCATCCTCGAGGCGAGCAAGCAGGTGGACCTGTTCGACGTGGAGACGGGCCGCCCCTATGAGCGTGGCATCGCCATTCTGGAGCCGCGGCCGGAGATCCGGCGGTGGAACGACGAGGCCCGCGCGCTCGCCGAGCCCATCATCGCGGCAGGCGGCCCGGGCGACGATCCGGCGCTCCTCGCGGCACAGGCGCAGGTGAACGCGCTGTGCGCTCAGATGAACGAGGCCGTCTACGCCGAGGCGAAGGCGTGGCTTGGCCGCGGCAAGCGCGTGGTGGGGGTGGGCGGGGACCACTCCACGGTGTTCGGCATCATCCGCGCCTACGCGGAGAAGTACCCCGGCCTGGGCATCCTGCACGTGGACGCGCACGCGGATCTTCGGGACGCCTACGAGGGCTTCACCTGGTCCCACGCCTCCATCTTCCACAACGTGATGACCCGCCTTCCCGGCGTCTCGAAGTTGGTTCAGGTGGGCATCCGGGATCTCGGCGAGGCGGAGTTCCGGTTCAGCGAGGACTCGGGCGGGCGGATCGTCACCCATTACGACGCGCGCACCAAGGCGCGGCAGCACGAGGGCACGTCCTGGCGGGATCTCTGCGTGGAGATGGTGGAGGCGCTCCCCCAGGACGTCTACGTCTCGTTCGACATCGACGGGCTGGATCCCACCCTGTGCCCCCACACCGGGACGCCGGTGCCCGGCGGCCTGTCCTTCTCCGAGGCCACCACCCTGGTCGGCGAGGTGGTGCGCAGCGGGCGCCGGATCGTGGGGCTGGATCTCAACGAGGTCGCCCCGGGGCCGGGCTCCGAGTGGGACGGCAA
>VGRA01000574.1 GCA_016875515.1 Deltaproteobacteria bacterium
TCAATTGAGACGTTCGGCCACTACCAGCTGATCAAGCGCCTCGCCACCGGCGGGATGGCGCAGATCTACCTTGCGCGGAAGCAGGGGCTGGAGGGTTTCTCCAAGTTCAACGTCGTCAAGCGGATCCTGCCCCACCTGTCGGAGAACGACGAGTTCGTGAAGATGTTTCTGGACGAGGCGCGCATCGCGGCGCGGCTCGATCACCCGAACATCGTGCAGATCTTCGACTTTGGCGCGGCGGACGACACCTATTACATCGCCATGGAGTACATCCACGGCGAGGACGTCCGGCGGGTGTGGAAGGCGGCGGAGGCGGCGGGCCGCACCATCCCGGTGCCGCTGGTGTGCCGGGTGATCAGCGACGCCAGCGCCGGCCTGGACTTCGCGCACGGGTACACGGATCCGTCCGGTCTCGCGCTCAACATCGTCCACCGGGACGTCTCGCCGCAGAACATCCTCGTGACGTTCGAGGGTGGGGTGAAGGTGGTGGACTTCGGGATCGCCAAGGCAGCGGACCAGGCCACCGTCACGCGCTCGGGCGTGCTCAAGGGGAAGTACTCGTACATGAGCCCCGAGCAGGCGGCGGGGCACCGGGTGGACCGCCGCACGGACATCTTCGCGCTCGGCGTGGTGATGTACGAGCTGCTCACCGGGGAGCGGCTGTTCAAGCGCAGCAACGACATCCTCACGCTGAACGCGGTGACCGAGTGCGAGGTGGCGCCGCCGTCCAAGCTGGTGCCCACCATCCCCCCGGACCTGGACGCCATCGTCCTGCGGGCGCTGGCCAAGAATCCCCAGGACCGCTACCAGGAAGCGGGGCAGCTGCGGCTGGCGCTGGAGGACTGGCTCACCGAGCACCGCCAGCCCGGCTCCAACGCCCACCTGTCCGCCTTCATGAAGGAGCTGTTCGCGGAGCGGCTGGCCGAGGAGCGCGAGTCCGGGCCGGCCATGATGGAGGAACTGCGCAGCAGCGCGGAGGACGCTCCTGGACCGCCGCGCTCGCGCTCCAACACCGGCTCTCCCCGGACGCGGACGGCCGGCGAGGCCACGGCGTCTGCGCGTCCCGACCGCGCCAGCCCCGAGCGCGCCAGTCCCAGCCAGCCCAGCCTCCGCATCCGCCCTCGGGCCCGGCCGTCCGCGGACGCGCTCGAGCCGCTCGAGCCGCTGCCGCCACCGACGGCGCCTGCCCCGGACGAGCGCGCCGCGTCATCAGGGAGCCTGAAGAGGCTGTCCATCACGGGGGAGCACTCGCTCGCAGTGACGGAGAGCGGGGCATCTGCCACGGCGCGAGATCCCGACCACAGGACACGCACTGCCGTGGCCTGGGCGGTGACGGCGGTCCTGTGCCTGGCGGCGCTGGGCGTGGGCTGGTTGTTGGTGGGCGGGCAGGAGCCGGTCCCGGTCCAGCCTGCCGTGCCTCCGGGGCCGGTGAGCGTGAGGGTGGAGACGGAGCCTGCGCGCGCGCGCGTCTGGGTGGACAACGTGGCGGTGGTGGGAGAAACGCCGCTGGAGCTCCCGCCCCTCTCCCCGGGCCCACACGTGCTCGCCGTGAAGCGGGAGGGGTTCCAGCCCTGGAGCGGGGCGCTGGAGGTCCCGTCTTCCGGCGCGGTCCAGGTGCCGCGCATCACCCTGTTGCCCCTGGACGCAGCGGCGCCTGCCGAGGTGCCGGACGCGGGGAGCACGTCAGGTCTGCCGGTGGAGCCCCGGCCGGTCCGCGTGTCCGTGGAGCTGCGGACGCGGCCCGAGGGGGCCACCCTGGAGCTTCCGGGCCGCACGCCCATGGCAGCACCCGTCGCGGTGGAACTGGAGGCCGGCAGCTCGGTCCGGGTGAAGGCGTCACTGCCGGGGTACCTGGACCTGGACCGGGACATCCGAGTGGGCAGCGGGCCCGTGCAGCAGGAGGAGTTGGTGCTGCGGAAGCGGTCCGTGGCGCCGCCTCCCGGAGGCGGGAGCGGCGGGGGCGACGGCGAGCCCCGCGGGGGAACGGGTGGGGGGGCAGGGGGCGGCAGCAACACGCCGACCTCCGGGACCGGCTACCTGCTGGTCGTCGTCAAGGACGGCAAGTGGGCCAATGTGGACTGCAACGGGCAGCGGCTGGGGGAGACGCCGTTCCCCACTCGGGAACTGGCGGCCGGTTCCTACCGCTGCACCTTCACCAACCCGAACGAGCAGGACGTCGTCCGGACGTTTGACGTCAAGCCCGGAAAGACGGAGAAGGTCATCGTTCAGTTCCCCTGAGGCCCTGCACCGCGTGACACCAGGAACGACCATTGGCCGTTACGTGGTGAAGCGGAAGCTGGCCGAGGGAGGCATGGCGGAGATCCTGCTGTGCGCCGTGCGGGGTCCCGAGGGCTTCGAGAAAGAAGTGGTCCTCAAGCGGATCCGGAGCCACTTCGCGAAAGATCCCGGGTTCGTGCGGATGTTCGTGGACGAAGCCCGGGTGGTCTCCCGGCTTCACCACCCCAACATCGTCCAGGTGTTCGACTTTGACCAGCACGAGGACAGCTATTACCTGGCCATGGAGTACGTGCGCGGCAAGTCCCTGTGGGAGCTGCGCAAGCGCTGCCGCGAACAGCTGGTTCCGCTGCCGCCGGTGCTGGCCGCGTTCATGGCGGCCGAGGTAGCGCGGGCGCTGGAGCACGCCCACGGACTGCAAGAGAACGGCAGGCCGCTGGGGGTGGTCCACC
>VGRA01000575.1 GCA_016875515.1 Deltaproteobacteria bacterium
CTTGTCGAACGGGTTGCGCGGGCGTGTGGCGTGACGTGCCTGCTGGATGTCCCCGGTCGAGATGCCGGCTCTGCTCGCGTCCACGCGGCCCGGTTGTACGCGGGAGGCGAGTGGGCGCAGCTCGGCGAGCAACTCCACGGGACACTCCATGGACAGCATTGGCCTGTGCGCGCCGATGAGGCGAAGCGACGAACTGACCTGACGACAACTACGACGAGACCGCCGTAACCGACGACAACCGATGGGGAAGTGGAGTTGTCGTCACTGGGGAGCCGTCGTTGACGTCAAGCAAGGCAGGGCTCCGCATCGGGGAGGTGAAGGCACTCCGGTGGGACCGCGACGTGGACTTGGTGGGGCGGACCATCACCGTGAACGAGCAGACCCGTCAGGGCGTCACGGGCACGCCAAAGGGGGCGGACACGACGGGCCGTCCCGATGACGGAGTTGCTCGTCGAGGCTCTGCGCGCCACGAGCCGGCTCCGGCGGGGGTACGTCATCTGCAACGAGGACGGGAGCCCCAAGACGGACGGCCAGTGCAACAAGGCGAACTACGCCATCTGTGACCGTGCGGGGCTGCCCCGCCGGGGGTGGCACGTGCTGCGCCACACGTTCGCCACGGACGCCGCCCGGTTCGCGGTGAACCCGTTCACGCTGATGCAGTGGCTCGGGCACAAGGCCATGACCGAGACACTCGGCTACGTGGCGTTCGCCAGGGCCCATGCGCGGTCCATTTCGCCCGCCATTCACGCAGCCGGGGCGGGGGAGACGGACCCTGACCGGCGCGTCATCCAGATGCTCGGGGCGCGGCGGCGCGGCAACCTGACGGCAACGGACGGGGAGGGGGTGGAGCCCAGAAACACGAAACCCCCGGAAACCATTGGGCTTCCGGGGGCTTCTCTCAGCGAGGAGTACGGGACTTGAACCCGTGACCTTCGGCGTGACAGGCCGACGTTCTAACCAACTGAACTAACTCCCCAGCACCTCGACCTCTTGGGCGGAACAGGGCTCGAACCTGTGACCCTCGCCTTGTAAGGGCGACGCTCTACCGCTGAGCTATCCGCCCGGGCTGCTGCGGTGTTCCGCCGTTCAACGAGCGCGGCTTGTACCGATCTGCCCGGGCCGTGTCAAGGAGGAGGCGACGTCCGGGCGCCGCGCCGGCCGTTCAGTCCGCGGTGGCCGGCTTGGCCGTCCCGTCCCCGCTGCGCATCCAGCGGAACCAGGAGATGGGAGCGCCGGCCTCCGCGAAGGCCTCGGCCGGGATGCCCGGCTGCAGCTGCGCGTGCAACTCCGGCAGCTTCGACCAGTGCAGGGCCTGCTTCACGTGGTGCGCCGTGTGGTACCCGAGGTTCCCCGTCAGGATGTTGTAGAGGGGATCCAGGATGTTGTTGGAGGCGTGCAGCGCGTCGTCCGTGCGCCGGCCCGCGTGGTGGTACCAGGTCACGAACACCGTCCCCACCAGCGAGGACAGCGGGGCCGCCACGAAGATCCAGAAGCCGTTCCAGGGCTTCAGCCACACCAGCACGCCCAGGAACGCCAGCGTCCACGCCAGGGCGGCGAGGAACAGCCGCTGGTGCTTCGGGTAGCGCTGCCCCACGCGGAAGGCGCGCGGGTAAGCCCCCAGCGTGTTCACCCACGTGTACTCGAACACCCCCATGGTGGTGCCGTCCGGGCGCATCCAGCCGGACTCGTCCTGGAGCGGCTCGAGGTAGTTCACGTGGTGGCCCAGCACGTGGTGCAGCGTCCACGCGTTGGACACGATGCCCGTCTGCCAGCCGAAGCCCAGCTCCAGCACCCGGTTCAGCCAGCCCTGCTTGAACATGTTCACGTGCTGGTGGTGGTGGTTCCAGGCGCTCACCCACCCCTTGGGCAGGAGGCAGAGGACGTACCACGCCACCGCCACCCACCACGCCTGGGCGAACCAGTACACCGCCAGGTCCGCGGCGAAGAAGGTGAAGAAGCACAGCAGGGGGACGCGGTCTTCGCGGTAGCGGACGAAAGTCATGGGCCGGAGGGGGGAGATACCCCTCTCTGACCGTTCACGGCAAGACGGTGCCCAGGTTGGGCTGTCCGCCCGCGCCCTCGCCGCTGAAGCCGCCGCCCGGGGTGTTCCCGTCCAGGTCCCCGTAGCAGTACGCGCCGCCCACGTTGAAGCGCCACGCGTACGACCTCCCTGCCACCGCCGCAGAGGGGGGCAGGACCGCCTGGAACTCGTCGTTGTTCCCCACCTGGACGTTCCAGGTGCCGACCGTCCAGCTCCACGCCACCCCCGGGTCCTCGGTGGAGTTGCCAAAGCCCAGCTCCGCCACGACGCCCGCGGGCGCGCCGGCCGCCTCCGTGAGCCCGGCCTGGTACAGCTGCCCGTACACCGTCGTCGTGCCCGCCGAGGCCACCGTCACCGACGGCGGGAACTGCAGGTTGCAGTACCCGGCCGCGGCAACCCCCGTCACGGTGAGCGGCTGGGCGCCGGTGCAGGCGGCCCAGGTCTGCCCGTTGTCGTCGCTCGCCCGGGCCGCCACGGCGCGGTCCCCGGTGTAGGCCGGGTGGAGCGTGGCGGACCAGGTGCCCGGTGCAACGGCCTGGGCCGCCTCCGCCCAGCCCCACAGCGGGCTCACGGCGGGGTCGCTCCCTGCCGCGCCCAGCCCCACCTGCACCCGCAGGCCCCCCGCACCGCCGGACGCCGTCA
>VGRA01000576.1 GCA_016875515.1 Deltaproteobacteria bacterium
CTACCGCGATCGATTCGCCGCGCTTTCCGGAGATCGTCTCCAATGTGTCGCTCCGACTGCGCAGTTACGGCAATCAGCCGGCACGTATGTCGGTCTGACAAATGGAATTTAAATTTAGATGCGATCGCATTGATTTGTATTCGTTCAAATCAAAATCAATGTCAGACAAGTGCGCTATGCGACCGTCCGGCTTGCGTGCGGACGTCCTGCGAAATTCTGGGAGAGATCGTCCGGGTGACCCGCCGGAGGCGGCGGCTCACCCAGGGAGATCTGGCCAAGCTGGCCGGGGTGGGCACTGCCTTCCTCTACGAGCTGGAGAACGGCAAGCCCACGGTCCGGATGGACAAGGTGCTGGCGGTGCTGGTGGCCCTGGACCTGGCCTTCACGGTGGAGAAGGCCAACGGGGACCGCCCCATCAGGACCCGGCTCACCCCGTGGGACTGACGGGCAGGCATCCGGGGTTGCAGCCCCCGCCGTCCTGCCCCTAGAACTCGCCCCGCCGTTTCAACCCGTCACCCACCTTGGGAGAAACACACCATGCGCGTCACCCGCCTGACCTGGATCGTCCCGGCCCTCGCCGTCTCCGGCTGCGCCACCACCTACAACGCGAAGTGGGACGAGAAGCCCGTCGCCGCCGCCGCTGCCACGGCCCCCACCGAGGTGGACGCCACCAAGGCCCTGCAGGACAAGGCCGACGCCCTGTGGGCCAAGCGGGACGACAAGCAGAGCCTGACCGAGGCCATTGCCGCCTACGAGCAGCTCGCCGAGAAGGCCCCCTCCGCGGACCTCTTCGCCAAGCTCTCCCGCGCCCACTACCTGCTGGGTGACGGCCACTACGCCCTCGAGGGCAAGGCCGCCGAGCGCGACGCCGAGTACCAGCTGGGGCTGGACTGGGCCAGCAAGTCCCTGAAGGCCGCCGCCCCCGCCTTCGCCGAGGCCATGGCCGCCGGCAAGAAGCACCCCGAGGCCATCCAGCTCGCCGGCAAGGAGGCCGTCCCCGGCATGTACTGGTACGCCACCAACCTCGGGAAGTGGGCCGCCTCCAAGGGCTTCGCCACCCGGCTCCGCTACAAGGACGACGCCAAGTCCACCATGGACCGCGTGAACGCGCTGGACCCCTCGTTCTTCTACTCCGCCCCCCTGCGCTACTTCGGCAGCTTCGAGGCGCTCACCTCCGGCATCGCCGGCGGCTCGCTCGCCAAGTCCGAGGACTTCTTCACGAAGGCCGTGGCCGCCGCCCCCAACTACCTGGGCTCCAAGGTGCTCTGGGCGGACTACCTCTCCACCAAGAAGCAGGACAAGGCCACCTTCGTCCGGCTGCTCAACGAGGTCATCTCCGCGGACGCCCGCGCGGACGCGGACATCGCCCCGGAGAACCTGATGGAGCAGGTGAAGGCCAAGAAGCTGCTCGAGCAGGTTGAAGAGAAGTTCTAGCCCGCCCGTCCCCGGGAGCATGCACATGACCCTCATGAACGCGCTGAAGGCCGCGGTCCTCTCCCTGTCCCTGGCGGCGGTGCCTGCCACCGCGCAGACCATTGCCAAGGTGGGCTCGGTGGCCCCGGAAGGCACCCCCTGGGCCGAGTGGCTGGACGGGGTGAAGGGCCGCATCGAGAAGGACTCGGGCGGCCAGCTCAAGCTCAAGGTCTTCCTGGGCGGCAAGCTGGGCGGCGAGAAGGAGATGGTGGAGGACGTCAAGAACGGCACCCTCCAGCTCTTCGGCGGGTCCGCGGCCGCCGTGGCCTCCTACGTCCCGGAGCTCGCGGCGCTCGAGCTGCCGTACCTGTTCACCTCGGATGCCGAGGCGGACTTCGTGCTCGACAAGGTGCGCGACCGGTTCGACAAGCTGGTCGAGGCCAAGGGCTTCAAGATGATCATGTGGGCCGAGAACGGCTGGCACGGCTACGGCGTGAAGGGCAAGTGCGTGCAGTCCCCGGACGACATGAAGGGGCTGAAGATGCGCAGCCAGGAGTCCCAGGTCCACATCGAGACGTACAAGGCCTTCGGCGCCTCCCCGGTGGAGATGGCCGTCCCCGAGGTGCTCGGCGCGCTGCAGACCGGCGCGGTGGACGGCTTCTCCAACACCCCGCTCTTCGGGTTCGCCACCAGCTGGTACAAGGGCGTCACCCACTTCAGCTACACCAAGCACATCTACCAGCCCGGCATCCTCATCATCTCCAGGAAGTGGTTCGACAAGCTGCCGCCCGAGTCCCAGAAGGCGCTGCTGGTCCGGTCCGACGAGCGCGCGGGCATTGAAGGGGTCCGCGCCCTCACCGAGCCGCTGCTGGAGAACTTCGGCGCGGCGGACGTGAAGGTGTGCAAGCTGAACGCCGCACAGACGCAGGCCTTCGCCGCCAAGGCGAAGCCGGTGTGGGACGTGTTCGCCAAGAAGGGCAAGGCCAACAAGGACATCCTGGACGCCCTGCTGGCCGCGAAGAAGGAGTACGCGGCGCAGAAGAGGTAGCGCGAGATCACATGGAGAAGCTCGGGGGGGCGGCGAAGCGGCTGGACGACGCGGTGTTCCAGGGGGAGCGGGTGCTGCTCCTCCTGAGCGTCTCCATGATGACCATCCTGGTGACGCTGGACGTCCTCCAGCGCACCTTCAGCCGGCCGGTGGGGAAGACGGAGGAGCTGCTGCTCGCGCTCCTCTACACCGCCCCCACCGAGGCGCAGCGGGCCTTCGTG
>VGRA01000577.1 GCA_016875515.1 Deltaproteobacteria bacterium
AACACGCAGCGGGCAAGGGCAACGTCGTGGTGGCGCTCACCGCGGACCACGGCGGTGCGGCCATCCCGGAGGAGTGGGCCGAGGCGGGACTGCCGGGCGTGCGCGTCAACCCGGAGACGTACGTCCGCGGGCTCTCGCAGGCGCTCGAGGCGCAGTTCGGCGCGCCGGGGCTCGTCCTGGGACTCGAGGAGCTGGATCTCTTCCTGGACCGCCGCGTCACCGCTTCCCGCGGGCTGGACCTGGCCACGGTGAGACGGGCGGCCGCGGCGTGGCTCAACACCCAGCCGGACGTCCAGCTCGCGGTGGCAGAGGACGATCTGGCCACCGCCCCGGACACGCAGGGGCTGATCGCATCCCTACGCCGGACCCACTTCCCTGCTCGCAGCGGGGACGTGCTGGTGGTGCTCAAGCCCTGGCGCGTGCTGGACGACCAGGCGACCGGCACATCCCACGGGAGTCCGTGGCTCTACGACACACAGGTGCCGCTGCTCTTGTGGGGCCCGGGCATTGTCCCCGGCGTCTACCCGGAGACCGTCCACCCCACCGATCTCGCTCCCACGCTCTCGACCCTGCTGGAGATGGGCGCCCCCTCTTCCGCAGAGGGCCGCCCGCTCTCCCAGGCACTCCGCCTCAAGCGCTGAGCAGGATCTCCAGCGACAGGTCCATGGCCCGCGCCGAGTGCGTGAGCGCCCCCATGGAGACGAAGTCCACGCCGAGCGCCGCCAGCTTGGGCAACCGCTCCAGGGTGACACCCCCGGAGACCTCGAGCGGCACGCGCCCTGCGGCCAGCTTCACGGCCTCCGCTACCTGCGCGTCGTCCATGTTGTCCAGCATGACCACGTCCGCGCCGTGGACGAGCGCCTCGCGGAGCTGCTCCAGCGTGGTGACTTCAAGCTCGATCTTTACCAGCCGCGGCGCGCGCGCCCGGGCGCGCTCCAGCGCAGTCTTCACCGAGCCTCCCACCGCCGCGAGGTGGTTGTCCTTGATGAGCACGCCGTCGAACAGGCCGAAGCGGTGGTTGGTGGCGCCGCCCGCCCTCACCGCCAGCTTGGCCAGCCCGCGCATGCCCGGAGGCGTCTTGCGCGTGTCGAGCACCTGCGTCTTCGTCCCCTTCACCTTCTCCGCGGCCTGCCGCGCCAGCGTGGCAATCCCGGAGGTGCGTTGGACGATGTTGAGCGCCGTCCGCTCACCGATGAGCAGCGAGGCCAGGGGCCCTTCCAGTTCCGCCACCTTCTCCCGCGGCCCCACCGCGTCCCCGTCCACGCGCAGCGGGCGCACGGACACAGACGGGTCCACCTTCTCGAACACCCGCCGGAACGCCTCCATCCCCGCGAGCACCATGGACTCCTTGGCCCACAGCTCCGCGCGCCCCCGCGCCCCGGCCGGGACGAGCGCCGCCGTGGTGACGTCACCGGAGGCGCCGAGGTCCTCGTCCAGCGCCAGGTCGATCAGCCGGTCCAGGTGGGCGCTCACTGCAGCCGCCCCAGGTGCTCGGTGAGCTTCTGGCGCTTCACGCGGAGTTCCTCCACGCGCGCCTTGGTCTCCTGCACCAGCTCCGCCGGGGCCCGGGCCACGAAGCCCGCGTTCTCCAGCTTCTTGCCGAGCGCGGTGGCCTCCTGCTCTGCCTTGGCGATCTCCTTCTGCACGCGGGCCCGCTCCTCGGCGAAGTCGATGAGGCCGGCGAGCGGCACGGAGATCTCCAGCTCCCCCGTCACGCACACCGCGGACTGGGACGGCTTGGCCCCGGGTTCAGAGAAGGTGGCCGAGGACAGCCCGGCAAGCGGCAGCAGGTAGTGCTTCCACCGCGCCAGGGTCTCCAGCGCGCGGGCGTCCGGGGACTGGATGACCGCCTCCACCTTCTGCGCCGGGGAGAGGTTGGTCTCGCCGCGGAGGGTGCGGACGCCCTCGATGGCGCGCACCACCGGGGCCATCTCCGCCTCCGCCGCGTCGTCCCGCAGCTTCGCGTCAGCCACCGGGTAGGGCGCAATGCAGATGCTCTCCACCGGTCGGGCCATGGGCAGCTTCTGCCAGATCTCCTCGGTGATGAACGGCATGAATGGGTGCAGCAGCCGCAGGATGCGGTCCAGGCAGAAGACCAGCACGGCGCGGGTGGCGTCCTTGGCGGCCTCGTCCGTGCCGTAGAGCGAGCCCTTCGCAAGCTCGATGTACCAGTCGCAGAACTCGCCCCAGAGGAACTGGTAGAGCGTGCCGGCCGCCTCGGCGAACTGCATGGTCTCCAGCGCCTCGTTCGTCTTCGCCACGGCATGGTCCAGCCGAGAGAGGATCCACCGGTCTGCCAGCCCCAGCGGCAGCGCCTTCACGTCCGAGCCGTCCCAGCGGTAGCTGCCCATGTTCATCAGGGCAAAGCGGCTGGCGTTCCACAGCTTGTTGGTGAAGGCCTTGTACCCGGCCACGCGGTCCAGGCTGAGCTTGATGTCCCGCCCCTGCTGCGTGAGCGACGCGAGCGTGAACCGCAGCGCGTCCGCACCGAACGCGGGCATGCCCTGCGGGAACTTGTTGCGCAGGCTGGGCTGGAGCTGCTCGGCGGAGGCGCCGCGCACGACGTCCAGGGGATCGATCACGTTCCCCTTCGTCTTGGACATCTTCTCGCCCTTCTCGTCCCGCACCATGGCGTGCAGGTAGACGGTCTTGAAGGGCACGTCCCCCATGAAGTGCAGG
>VGRA01000578.1 GCA_016875515.1 Deltaproteobacteria bacterium
CCGTGGTGCTGGGGGCACACTACGATCACCTGGGCTTCGGCGGGCGCGCCTCGCTCGCCCCGGACAGCCACGCCCCGCACCTGGGCGCGGACGACAACGCCTCGGGCGTGGCAGGCGTGCTGGAGGCCACGCGCATGCTGCTCGCCCAGCAGACGGCGCTCCGGCGAGACGTGGTGGTGACCGCCTTCTCCGGCGAGGAGTTGGGCACGCTCGGCTCGAGCGCCTTCGCCCGCACGCCGCCTGGCGGCCTGTCCATGAAGGACGTGGTGGCCATGGTCAACCTGGACATGGTGGGACGGCTGCGCGGCAACCGGCTGGCGGTGCTGGGCGTGGAGAGCAGCCCCGCGTGGCGCCCGTGGCTGGAGTCCGCCTGCGCCGGGTCCCGCGTGGCCTGCGAGGGCTCCGGGGACGGGTACGGCCCCTCAGACCACACGCCGTTCTACGCGGCCGGCGTGCCGGTGGTGCACCTCTTCACCGGCGCCCACGCGGACTACCACAAGCCCTCCGACAGCGCGGACCGCGTCCACGCCGGTGGCCTCGCCCAGGTGGCCGCCGTGGCCGCGGCGCTGGTGCGGCAGGCCTCCGCCTCCCCCGCCCGCCCCGAGTGGCGCAAGGCGCCGCAGCCCGCGCCCGCGGGGGACCTGCGCAGCTTCAACGCCTCGCTCGGGACGGTGCCGGACTACGCGCCGCCCGAAGGGACGAAGGGGGTGCTGCTCGCCGGGGTGCGCGCGGGCGGCGGCGCGGAGGCGGCCGGCATGCAGCGCGGGGACGTGCTCGTGAAGCTGGGCACGTTCGACATCACCGGCGTGGAGGACCTCATGTTCGCGCTGAACGCGAGCAAACCCGGCCAGACCGTCACCGCGGTGGTGCTGCGGGACGGCAAGCGCGTGGAGCTGAAGGCGACGTTCCAGGAGTCGAAGCGGCGCTGAGCCGGCGGGATACACCCATCGGCACAGGTCCACGCGAAGCTGGATGGACCACCTGTTCGGGAAACCGGACGACACAACCTCCCCCGCCGAGCCGGGCCGGCCGGTCCTGCGCCCCGGGTACGCCGGGCGCGTGACGCGCGCCACGCTGGGGGGGCACTTCCTGGACGTGCGCGTGGACATCCGCGCCTGGCTCAACCGCGCCGGCATGGCGGTGGAGGTGGCGTGGCAGGAGGGCTGCCGTGGAAACCGGAGCGACGGGCCGCGCTTCCTGGAGGTGGCCCCCGTCCGGGAAGAGGCGCTCAAGCGCTTCCTCGCCCACCTCCACGGCGTGGACTGGTATGCGCTCGGGGACTTCGACCCCGGCGGGACGGACGGCACCTGGTGGGGCGGGGAGTTGGTCGGCGCCACCGGGCAGCGCCACGCCTTCTCCGCCCGCAACCCGGAGCGGACGTCGGCGCGGAACCGCTTCGTCTCCGCCCACGTGGAGGTGGCGTCGGACGCCCTGCGCGGGCTGCGCTCCACGGAGGTGCTGGACGGCCTCCGCCAGCTGCTCGCGCTGCCCCCCGTGCACATCCCCACCTTCAAGGGGTTCCCCTGCGTGGTGCGCGTGTCCGGGGCCATCGAGCGGCCGGCGGCGGGCACCCGCGCGTTCCTGGAGGGCATGCAGCTGGAGCGCCCGCTCGTGCTCGACCTGTCCGGGCTGGGCCAGCACGCGGAGCTGCCGGCCTCCTCGGAGAACGTGGAGGCGGTGCTGTACCGGGCGCGGGCGCAGGCCGGCGCACACGTGGTCCTGCCACGCCACCCGGCCGTGAAAGCGAAGGCCACGGGCTTCGAGCTGGCCCACCTGGAGCTCGACCCGGCGCTGGCCTCCTGCGTCAATGCACTCAGTTGCTGCGGCCGGCCCCGTTCACCTTCAGGAGGGACAGCACGGTGGCGTTCGCTTGCGCCGCGCTCAGGGAGGCCGGCAAGGTGATGGATATCTCCGCGACGTCCCCCTCGTTGTCGCGCTCGGACAACACCAGGGCATGGGTGGCGGGGGCGTACGCCACGCCCAGGAACCGGGGCGGCCTGCGGAACAGGCCGGACTCCGACGCCACCGCGTCGCCGCGGATGTAGGCAAGCCCATGGCTCGGGCTGTTGAAGCTGACGGCATCGTCCCAGCGCAGGCGCTCGAAGCGGCGGACGAGCTGCTCGGAGCCCACCCCCTTCACCACCTTGTACATGACCACCGCCATGAGCCCCGAGGCCACCGCCGCGCCCAGGAACCAGTCGCGCTGCCAGTCCTCCGCGAACAGGGCGGAGACGCCCAGCCCCGCACCGAGCACCACGAAGATGGCCGAGACGGCCCCCGCGTGCCCCTGGAGGTTCTTGCGGCAGCGCTCGACCCCCGCGCGCCACTCCCCGGGCGACACCCGGGGCATGGGCGAAAGGGAAGGCGACCGATCCAGCGATGGCGCCATGGGGCAAGAAGCCAGCAGCGACTTCACACCCCCGCGCGCGCCCGCCTCCTCCGCCGGAGGTCCCAGTCCACCACCCGCAGCGAGAGCGCGGTGAGCAGCACCAGCCCGTACGCGAGCGGCTCCGTCACGTCCTTCTTCACCCGCAGGTAGAAGTGCAGCACGCCCAGGGCCGCCGCCGCGTACGCGAGCCGGTGCAGTCCCTTCCAGCGGCCGTGGCCCAGCCGCCGCACCCAGCCGCCCGTGGAGGTCCACGCGAGCGGCAGCAGCAGCAAGAACG
>VGRA01000579.1 GCA_016875515.1 Deltaproteobacteria bacterium
CCCCTTCCGCCCCGCCGGGGCGGTGATCACCCTCCATCCTGCCGTGCGGGCGTTGGCGCGCAGCCAGGGGGAGGGGACGGGTGGCGAGGAACGAGCCGCGGAAGACAGAGGGCCCACCCTCGCCGCTGAAGACCGCGTCCCCGTTCGGGTACGTGCTGCTGCTGCTGGGCTTCTTCCTGTCCCGGAACCTCTTTGACGAGGCCGGCGTCCGGACGGTCCCCTACAGCGACTTCAAGGTGGCCCTGAAGGAGGGGCGCTTCGAGCGGGTGCAGCTGTCGGACACCTGGATCCGCGGCTACCTGCCTGCACCGCCACAGGACGAGGCCGCAGCCAAGGCCAGCGAGGAGGCGGCGCGCAGGGGGCCTCCCGGCCTCGGGCGGCCGGCCGCGTCCCTCCCTTGATATGCCCACCGCGTCCAGGGAGATGCGGACCTGCTGGAGATCCTCGAGCGCGAGGGGCTCCGCTACGAGGCGGTGCCCTCGTCCGGCATGGCAGACCTGCTGCTTGCCTGGCTCATCCCATTGGGGCTGGCGCTGCTGTTCTGGAGCTTCCTGGCGCGCCCGTTGGCGGGGATGGGGCAGGGGCCGCAGGGGATCATGTCCTTCGGCAAGAGGCGGGTAAAGATCCAGTCCGAGCCCCACACCGGGGTGAAGTTCCTGGACGTCGCGGGCATTGACGAAGCGGTGGAAGGGCTCCAGGAGTTCGTGGACTTCCTCAAGCACCCGGGCACGTTCCGCCGGCTGGGCGGGCGGATCCCGCGCGGCGTGCTGCTGGTGGGGCCGCCGGGCACGGGCAAGACGCTTCTGGCCCGGGCGGTGGCGGGGGAGGCGGGGGTGCCGTTCTTCTTGCTCTCCGGCTCGGAGTTCGTGGAGATGTTCGTGGGCGTGGGGGCGGCGCGGGTGAGGGTTCTCTTGGCCCAGGCCACGACGAGGGCTCCGGCCATCATCTTCATCGACGAGCTGGACGCCATCGGCAAGAGCCGCAACGCGGCCACGGTGGGCGGACACGACGAGCGGGAGCAGGCGCTGAACCAGTTGCTCGCGGAGATGGACGGGTTTGATCCCCGCGCGGGCCCCGCCATCCTGGCGGCCACCAACCGCCCCGAGGTGCTGGACTCGGAGCTGCTGCGCCCGGGCCGGTTCGACCGGCAGGTGCTGGTGGACCGCCCGGACCGGCGCGGCCGCGAGGCCATCCACGCCATCCACGCCGCGCGCGTGAAGCTGGGGCCGGACGTGGACCTGCGCGCCGTGGCCTCCCGCACGCCTGGCTTCGCCGGGGCGGACCTGGCCAACGTGGTCAACGAGGCGGCGCTGCTGGCCGCGCGGCGGGACCGCGAGTTCGTCACGCGCGCCGAGTTCGACGAGGCGGTGGAGCGCGTGGTGGCGGGGCTGGAGAAGAAGAACCGCCGGATGAACGAGCGGGAGAAGGAGATCGTCGCCCACCACGAGGCCGGCCACACGCTCGTCAGCTGGATGCTCCCCAACGCGCCGCCGGTGACGAAGGTGTCCATCATCCCGCGCGGACTGGCGGCGCTCGGCTACTCCCTGTCGCTCCCGCTGGAAGACCGGTACCTCATGTCCTTCCCCGAGCTCCGGGACAAGCCGGTCGGGATGATGGGCGGCCGCGCCGCTCAGGAGCTGTTCGTGGGGGAGATCTCCACCGGCGCCGCGAACAATCTGCAGCAGGTCACGGACATTGCCCGCCTGATGGTGCGCGAGTACGGCATGAGCGCGCTCGGCCCCGTGGCGCTCGGGCCGGACTGCGGCCCGGCGTTCCTCAAGTCCGCCGGCGTGCAGTCCGCGCCCACCTACAGCGAGCGGACCGCCCAGGAGGTGGACCGGGAGGTCCACCGGCTGGTGGCCGATTCGCTGGACCGCGCCCGCGCCGTGCTGCAGGCCAACCTGGCGCGGGCGCAGGCCGTCGCCGCGCGGCTGCTCACACACGAGGTGATCGAGGAGGAGTTGGTTCAGGAACTGCTGGGTCCCAAGGTGGTCCCGCCTTCCGGTCTCCTGCACCCCGAGGGGGCCGAGGTGAGGGACCTTCCCCCGCACGCCTGGCGCACGCTCCCAAGGGCCGGTGCGCGTCCCCGGGTTGTCCCTGTGGACCAGACAGACACGGAGAGCGGACGCCGCGTGGGCCGCGCACACCACGCCCGCAAGGAGCTCTTCACCCGGGCGCTGCGCGAGGGGGCCCTGACGCTCCAGGAGGTGGACCGCGCGCTGCCCCCCGGGACGCTCTCGGACGCCGAGCGCTGGCTCTTCCACACGTCGCTCCGGGCCGCGGGCGTCAGCCTCGTGGACGAGGAGACGGGGACGGTGGACCGCGGGTTCCCTCCCGGGGGCGTTTGACAGGGGATGGGCCCCGGTTAGCTTCCGCGCGCATTTTTTCAGCCCCAGGGCGCGAGGCCAGGACATATGGAGCAGGGTGACGAGTCCACGGTGCGAGTGAAGGACAGGCGACGGTTCGACGCGGAGGGCAACCCACGGCAGGACGCGGAGCCCGGGGCGCCTGCAGCGGTGACGTCACAGGCACCGGCGACGCCTGCGGAGACGGAGCCACCTGTCGAAGCTGCAGCCCCCTCGCCGCTGGAGCGGGAGAACCAGCGGTTGTGGGAGGAGCTGGAGTCCACGCGCAAGCGGATGAACGATCTCGCCTGGG
>VGRA01000580.1 GCA_016875515.1 Deltaproteobacteria bacterium
CCCGCCAGTCACTGGGCAGGGAGCACCCGGAGCGCTTGCCGCTGCTGTTGCTCGCCCGGAACGGCGCGGGAGGGCTGGAGGGAGTGCTTCCGCTTTTCGAGGAGCTGTCGTGGGCCGGGGGCGTGCCGGCGCGGAGGCTGGCGTGGCTCGGCGAGGAGCTCGTCGGGAGTGACTACCTGGACGTCCTCTCGCTGCCTGGCAGCGAGCAGCGGGTGGGGGGTGCCTTCGGGAACTGGCTGGCCGAGCGGGAGGGGGGCTGGGGCGTCCTCTAGCTGAAGGACGTGGAGACTGGGGCGCCGGGGACCACCGCCTTGCTCGCCGAACTTCCGCGCTCGCACGCAGTGGCCCGCACCGAACGGTTCACGTGTCCGGGCAGGATCTTCTCACCCGGGGAGCCGTTCGATCTGTTCCTCCGTCGCACTGCCCGGCGTGACAATTACCTCCGGCGCCGGAGGTGGCTGGAGCGGCAGCCCGGCTATGCGCTGGAGATCACCCGTGATCCAGGTGCCCTGGCTGCGCCGCTGGGCGCCTTCTTCCAGTTCCACGCCCGGCGCTGGGCGGGAGAGGGGGGATCACAAGGGATCCGCGGCCCCCGCGTGGAGGCCTTCCACCGGGACGTCACGCGGCTGCTCGCGGAGTCCGGGGTGCTGCAGCTGTACACCCTGAAGGTGGGGGGAGACCCGGTGGCCTCCGTCTAGGGCACTCTGGACCGTGGCACCTTCAGCTACTACCAGGGCGGCTACGCGCCGGAGTGGGCCTCGAAGTCCGTGGGGCTCGTGCTGGTGGGGGAGACGTTCCGGGCTGCCGTGGAGTCCGGGTGCGCCCGATACGCCTTCCTGCGCGGGACGGAAGGCTACAAGCCGGACTGCGTGGACGGCGCACGCCACACCGAGGCTGTCCGTGTCCTCCCCCCACGCTGGCCGCGCGAGCCTGGGCCACCTCGCTGGACATGCAACGCGCGGGCAGGGGACTGGTGAAGTCCCTGCTGCCCGCGCGTGTGAAGGAACGCATCCAGCGACACCGCCGTCGGCGCGCAGCCCGCTGACGAGCGGTAGCTAGTTGGTGGCCTTGCTCGCCGAGGCGGTCAGCGCCGGGAACTCGATGCAGGTGCGCGGCGCGCCGGCCGCCCCCGCGCAATCGTCTGCCTTGCTGGGCTGGAACTTGCCCTGGCTGGGCACCTTCTCCTCGGCGGTGCTGTCCCGGTAGACGATGGCGGAGAGATCGTAGGTCAGCGTGGCGGTGACGGAATCGCCGGCCGCCAGCACCAGCGGCGAGCTGAACGGCACGCCCCACTCCGTCTGGACCGAGGCGAACTCCTGGTCCGGCGTGGAGGAGGTGGCATCCGCCCACTTGGTGTTCACGTAGGTGCTGTTGGACTTCTGCTGTGAACCGAGCAGCGCCACCTTGATGTACCGGTAGTTCCCGGGCTCCGCCTGCGCCGCCTGTGCATTCAGGCTGGCGTTGACCTCCGCGCTGGTGCGGTTCAGGTCGAAGTACCCCGCCGAGGCGCAGCCCTCGTCGGACAGTTCGGCCCCGCAGGCGGGGTTGGTCCAGACGCGGATGGCGTTGCCCACGTTTTCCCCCAGCCAATCCCCCTCTGCGGTGGCGCCCGCCTGGTCCTCCACCAGGTAGATGGCCGCCAGCTTCACGGCGAACGTGGACGGCGCCCCGGAGGTGCCCGTCAGCGCCTGCTGGCTGCTGCTGGTGAGGGCCCTGGGGTTGCCGTTGGCGAGCGCCACCTTCACCGTCCCGGCGCCCGGGCCACACCCGGTGCAGAGCATCACTCCGGCCGTCACTGCCATGCACGCTGCAAATCTCTTCAAGGTGCCTTCTTTGAAATGAGGAGGCGGCAGCGTGCCCTCGTGTTTCCCCGGGCGTCAATTCTCCGTCTTCACGGCAGGAGGCAGGGAGGGCGCGTCCCAGTGCTCCCCGAGTTCCACGTTTCCCTCCCCCCTCCCCCAGCCGGTGCCCAGCCCGCTGGCGTCGCCAATCCCCTCGCGGTCCCTCCAGGAGGACAGCGGGACCGGCTCCAAGAGAAGGTGGAGCGGCAGCGCACCGGTGGGCGCATGTCCCGGCATCTTCGGCCGGCCGGGAAAGGCGGGCGGCTCCTGCCGGTCCCGCTCGCCGTAGTAGCTGCCGCCTCCCCACCTGCCTGGGGCGCCCCGGTCCTCGTGCCATGGCTTCATGCACCCACCGTGGACATGGCAGCGGCCAAGCGCTGGCCGGGGACCTACTGCGCTGGGGCGGGCGCCTGCGCAGGGGCATCCAGCCTCGCGCGCAGCTCCGCGATCACCTGCTCCAGCCGGGGCGGTGACTCCCCGGGCGGCACCGTGGAGCGGTACGCCTCGAAGTTGCCGAGCGCCCGCCGGGAGTCCCCCAGTTCCAGCGCCAGCCCACCGGCGAAGAGCAGGGCCTCCGCACCGTCCGGCTGCGCCCGGCCCATCCGCTCGAGCACCTCCAGCGCGGGCTCCACCTGGCCCCTGATCCCGCGCAGCATCTCCGCGTGGACGCGGTGCTCGGTGTGGAAGGGATCCCGCATGAGCGCCTGCTCGGTGATCCGGGAGGCCTCCTCCACCTCCTCCTGAGCGAGCAGCCCGTGGGCCACGGCGGCCGCCAACGCCACGTTGTCCGGCTCCAGCTTG
>VGRA01000581.1 GCA_016875515.1 Deltaproteobacteria bacterium
AGCGCCTGGCGGAGGGGTGCGCTGTCCGGCAGCCACCACGAAGGGGCGGGCGGAGAGGGCAGGGCGTGCACGCGCTCCCCCTGGTGCAGTTCCACGCCACTGAAGCGGCGCTGGCACCACTCGGCGGGCACCCTGCATCCCAGCGCGGAGAGGTGCATGCGGCAGGCGGGCGTCAGCAGCACCGGCCCGCGAGAGGCCTGGCTGCCCTCGCCGTCATGGACGTGGATGCTGAAGGTTCGTCCCCGCAGGCGGCCCGCAATCCCCAAGGCCGCGGCGAACGCCACCGCTGCAATGATCCCACCCACGACGGTCACCCGCGCGCCGTCCGCGAGTCCCTCGCCCGTTCCCATGATCCCGCCCGCGCCGATGTGCCCGGCGGCAGGTGAGCAAGCACCGTTCCGGCCCCGGCAGGCTGGAAAGTGGGAAGGTGTACCCGGACGGCAGCAGGAATTACCGCCGCTGGAAGCGAACCTGGCGCCCGCCGGGGGGCTGGGTGGGCAGCTCCAGGCCGAACTGCCACCAGGCGGGCTCGTACGGGCGCATCTTCAGCCGCTTGTCGTTCTGCAGCTGGTGGAGGCTGTTCTTCAGCTTCTCGTTTGAGGGGTTGGCCTCCACCGCGCGCGAGAGCACCTTGAGGGCCTTCTCCTTGTCCTTGAGCTGCAGCGCGCACCAGGCGTAGGCGGCCCAGATGAGCGGCTCCTTGTTGGAGGCCTTCACGGCGAGCTCGAACGCGGTGGTCATCTTCTCGGGCTGCTGGCGCCGGTACCACAGCGCCCCCTCCAGCGCGCGCGCCATGCCATTGCGGTCCGTACCCTGGGCGAAGTGGACGAGCGCCCCGTCCAGGTCTCCGACCATGTACTTGATGGTCCCCACCTGGGAGTGGAGCTCGGGGCCCACGAGGAACTGCCACTTCTCGTACTGGAGCCCCTGCTCGAGCAGTTGGATGGCCCGCTCGACCTTGCCCTTCTGTTCCTTCTGGTTCTGGGAGGGGGAGGAGAGTTCCGCCTGGGCCTGGGTGGACAGGGCCTGGATGCGGGTGGCCACGCGGCGCGCGAGCAGGATGTAGCCGCCGATGAAGACCAGCGTCCCGGGGACGAGCCCCCAGTAGAGGCTGCCGGTGACCAACTTGGTGGCGACGGCAGCGGCCACGCCCAGCGCAACGGCGATTAAGAGGTTGTACATGGCGGCGGGGCCTTTACCGGGAATGTGCAGTCCCTTCAACGTCGGGGATGCACCCGGGCGCGGGAAGTGGTACCCAGTGCTCCACGTCGTCGTCGGCCCTCTGACGGAATTGGTAGACGTAGCGGACTCAAAATCCGCCGCCCTCTAAAGGCGTCCCGGTTCGAGTCCGGGGAGGGCCACTCGGTTGCTGCCCCCACGGCGGTTCATCGGAACTGGACGTAGAGGCGGAATCCTGGGTTGCCGTAGCCGGGGGAGAGCGCAGCTCCCGCACCGACTTCCACCAGCGTTCCGCTCCACGGCAGCGTTGCGCCGATCCGTGCCTCCACCGGAGATTGGCTCGAACTCACCGCGCCGGACAACGCCGCCACCAGGGAACGCTGGGCGTGCAACGCGTAACGCACCCCGGAGCGCCAGGTAAACTCGGAGCCGAGCTGCAGGGGACGGGACGGGCTGGAAGCGGTCCGGAGCACGGCTCCGACGTTTGCGAGGATGCTCCAAGAGCCGCGGTTCCAACCGCCCGACACCGTGGGCTCCCATGTCACCGATTCCTCCCCCGCGAACGCGGAGACCCCTCCAAGCGGGAGCCGCGCGCCCAGCGCCACGGCCGTCGAGATGCCCAGGTCGGCGTGCTCCCACGTGGGGACCTTCAGCGCTACGCGCGGATCTGCCAGCGCGGCGGGCTGGACAGCGGGGTTGAACTCCAGTCCGGAGGCGGTCCTCAGCCCGGGATCCCAGACGTCGCGGTCCTGGTGAAAGATGAACGGCACGTCCAGTGCCACCGCCAGGCGAGGAAGCAGGAAGAGGGCTGCCTGGGCGGACGCGGTGAACCGGTCCTGCACGACCAACCCCTGGCCTACAGCCTGTCCGTCCACCAGGCGCTTCACGGAGACACCGCCTCGGCTGTAGCCAATCCAGCCGCCGACCCAGACACTGTCGGTGGCAGGGCCCCGGGCCCCCTCGAGGCCGAGGAAGCCAGAGCCGTCCAGCGACGGAACGTAACGCTCGGCGTTGAAGCCTCCCTCCGCCGCGTACTCTGCCTGGGCGACGGATGGGGACGCCGCCAGCGCCGCAGCGGTGGCTACGCCCGCCACCGCGCGCCGACGCCGGGCAAGCGCCACCGTGAGCAGACCGAGCAGTGCGAACGGGCTTGCGCCACTGCCCTGCGAGCAGCCCGCGCCGCCGGGAACGAGGCTGTCGTCCAGGCCGTTTCCGTCCGCGTCCGCGTCCAGCCAGTTGGGAAGGCCGTCGCCGTCGTCGTCTTCGTCCGTCTCCTTGACGTCGTAGGTGCCATCCCCATCCGAATCCACATCGCGGTAGTTCGGGACCCCGTCGCCGTCCATGTCGGCTGTCTGGCCGCCGCTGCCCTGCTCTGTGGTGTCGAGGCGCCCGTCCCCGTCCGCGTCCGTGTCCTGGCTGTCAGGAATGCCGTCCTTGTCGGTGTCGGCCGTGCCCTCGGCG
>VGRA01000582.1 GCA_016875515.1 Deltaproteobacteria bacterium
AGGCACGCCGAGCAGGCTCACCTGGTGGGAGAGGTGAGCCCGCGTGGCCTCGGCCGCCACGAAGGCCCGGTCCGCGCTGCCGGGGCGCACCCACAGCGTGGCCGGCACGGCGCCGCCCACCTCCACCGCCTCGAACCGGCCCACCGCCAGCGCCACGAGGTACGGCGCGTGCGGCTTGTCCTGCAGCCAATGGACGCGGTGGAGCGCCCGGTCCCCGGCGGTGACCGGCTCGTCGGACAGCTTCTTGCCGTTGGACAGCGCAAGCAGTCCCGCCGGCACGGTGGCGACAAGCTCCGTGGTGGCCTTGTCGGACGGAACGTCGTTGGAGGGGAAGAAGCGCCGCGCCAGGTTGGGCTCGAACTGGGTGTAGTACCAGGCCTCGGTCCCCTCCCGGATCACGAAGAGGCCGCCGTGCTCGGTGGGATCCGCCTCCCCCGCGCAGGTGATGGTGACGGACTGGGGGGCGCCGCCGGGGAACGGCCGTGGCGGGGTGATGGTGAGGAGCCCGGTCCGCTTCGCGTCGTCCTCGGTGAGGGTGTAGGGCAGCGCGGCGCCCGACGCGTCCGTCACCGAGCTGATCTCCAGTCCGTAGCTGTCAAGCTCCAGCCGCGGGAGCGCGGCCTTCGAGCGGAAGGTGACCGTCACCCGGTTCTCGAACGCGTCCTCCTCGCGCAGCAGGAACTCTATCTTGTAGTGCGTGACGTCGTAGGGGCGCGCCCTGGCGGGCGCCGTGGGGGCGGCGGCGAGCAACGACAGGAGGAGGAGGGGGAGCATGACGCGTGGCACCGTAGCCGAGCGGTGAGGGACCGGGGAACGCGCACGCGGAGGCGGGCGCACGCCCGGGCGTCAGGTCCCAACCTGCGCCGCGTGCACACCCTGTTGCCCATGCCACGCAGCTACAGGTTCTATCACTTCACGGTTCCCATGACGTCCCAGCCGAAACCACCGCGCGGGAAGAAGCCCCTGGACTGCGGCCCCCGCGGAGGCCGGGGCAAGGGTGGTCCCAGGCAGGGAGGCCCTCCGGCCGAGCACGTGGCCCTGCCTGCGCAGGCCCATGCACAGGACCGCGCCGGGGAGAGGCCCGGGATGGAACGGGCGCCACCTTCCGCGCTCCCCCGCCCGGTAGGCGAGGCGGCGGCCCCGCGCAGGGACGCAGGCGCAACCCACCGGAGGAATCTCCGGGATGTCTGGACGCATGCCGGTGAGCAGGCGCGCGGCATCCGCGAGGGGGCCGAGCAGGTGCTCCGCGTGGGGCGCGAACTGGCGCGCCTCCCGGTGGACCTCCTGCGCGCGCTGCGGGCCGCTGCGCGCGAGGGATGAGCGCGGACGGTGACGGGCAGCTCACGCTCGTCTCCTGGAACATCCACAGCGGGATCGGCACCGACGGCCGGTTTGATCTGGGGCGGGTGGCGGAGGTCCTGGCAGCGCTCGCCCCGGACGTTGCCGCGCTGCAGGAGGAGGGGGACTTTTGGGGACGCACGGAGGCCGAGGCGCACCCGGAGTGGCTGGAAGACCGGCTGGGCTGCACCTGGCGTTCGTGGCGCGGGCCGGACGGCGGTATGGGAACGCGGTGCTGACGCGGCTGCCCATTGCGCGCAGCCGCAACTACGGTCTGTCTGTGCCGTCCCGCGAGCCGCGCGGGGCGCTCCGGACGGACCTCTCGCTCGGACAGGGGCGCCAGCTGCACGTCTTCAGCCGCCACCTGGGGCTGGGCGAGCGCAGACAGCAGGAGGGGCTGCTGCTCTCCGCGGACATCCTCCGGGACGCGGTGCGGAGGGATCCCACGGTGGTGTGCGGGGACTTCAACCACTGGTGGAGCACGCCCGTGCGCGGCCTGGTGCGGCGCGCCCTGCATGACGCCGGCACCCTGCTGGGGCGCTCGGTGCGCACCTACCCGTCCTGCTGCCCGGTGCTGCGGCTGGACCGCGTCTGCGTGGACGCCGGCGTGCTGCCGCTGGGGCTCCATGTGGAGCGCGGGGCGCGCGCGCGTGGCCTCGGATCACCTGCCGCTCCTGCTCCGCTTCACCGTGCGCAATGAGGGCGGTCCACCCCCGCCGCCCGTGGTTCTGCACGGCTGACGCGGCTGCGCCAGTGTACGGCGCAGAAGTTTCTGCCACTTCAAGTGGCAGAGAAGTCTGCGCAGTGCACCCTTCAACCGTTCCCGAGGAGGGGCGGTGCGGCCCGCGGCAGCCCTGCCTGTTCATGTCCGGCGGTCCGGCTTGCGACTGCCGCGTGGGGTGCCCACCCTGGCGCGCGGGCGGGAGCGGGGAAGGGGAGGCGCGTGGCGAGCGAGGTGGGACAGCTGCTTCAGCAGTGGCTCGGGGATGCGCGGGTGCTCGCGGTCCACCATGCATAGCTGGCGCGAGAGAAGCTGCGGGTATGGCTGCGGCGGGTGGGCCGCAGCTGGCCGCGGCGCTGGTGCTGCTGCCGGGCCTTGAGGTGGGGTTGCTGCTGCTGGGCGTGGCCGGGGCGCTCGCGTTCGGACGCTACCTGCCCCTGCCGGTGGCCTTCGCCGTGGCGGGCCTGCTCGCCGCGGCCCCTGGGCTGGTGGCGCTGGGCGTGCTGCGGCGGGCCCTCCTGCGCGCGCCGCCGCCGCTGGCCTCCACGCGCGCAGAGGTGGAAGGGGCGCTGCAGGCGCT
>VGRA01000583.1 GCA_016875515.1 Deltaproteobacteria bacterium
ACCACCTGCACCGCCGGTGACCGTGACCGTGGCGATCCCGGTTCCGTGCATGTCGCCGTTGTCGCTAAAGTCTCCGTTCACAGCGTTGCCGAGCGCGGTGAAGGTGTAGGTGCCCGGCGTGTTGGGCGCGGTCCAGTTTGCGGCGAAGGTGATGGCACCGCCGGAGCCGGCCTTGGTGGCCTTGTGGGTGAGCTCGCCGGCGCCCACGGTGCGGACGGTGGTGTCACCGGGCGAGAGCGTGCCGCCGGTGGCCTTCAGGTTGAACCCGCCCTTGGGCTGGGTGGGCAGGGTGGAGATGCTCACCACGAGCGAGAGAGACTGCCCGGGCAGCGCGGTGGTGACGGATGGCGCCACTGTCACCGTTGGCACACCCCCGCCACCGTGGCACTGGCTGCAGACCAAGGTGGAGTTCCTCCCGCCGGAGTTGGCGAGGGCAGGGGTGGAAGCGGCAACGGCGAGCAAGGCGGCGGCGTGGAGGAACTTCATAGGAACCGGATGATACCCGCGGCCGGGTGGGGGACGCGAGTTCAGGGGCATGTCAGACCCCAGCCCTATCCTGCCTCGCGCATGGAACTGGTGCTCTACCTGGTGGCGGGCGGGACCTTCGCGGCGGTGCTGCTGTTGGTGCTCGTTCTGCAGCGGCTGTGGGCCCTGCGCCTGCCCCCTGACCGGGGGGCGGAGTTGCTCGCGCACCTGGGCCACTTGAAGGCCGACCTCGCCCACCAGCGGCAGGAGCTGGCGTCCGCCGGGGCGCAGAACTTCCACCAACTCCACGCCATGCTCGGCTCCCACCGGGACGTGCTGGAGAAGCGCCTCTCGGCCATCCAGGCCTCCACGGAACACAGGCTGGAGCAGATGCGGCAGACCGTGGACGAGAAGCTCCAGAAGACCCTGGAGGCCCGGCTCGGGGAGAGCTTCCGGCTGGTGAGCGAGCGGCTGGAGGCCGTCCAGAAGGGGCTGGGGGAGATGAAGTCCCTGGCGGACGGCGTGGGGGACCTCAAGCGCGTCATGACCAACGTCAAGACGCGCGGCACATGGGGGGAGCTGCAGCTGCGCGCGCTCCTGGAGGACCTGCTCCGCCCCGGCGAGTTCGAGGCCAACTTCGCCCCGCGCCAGCGCGGCGAGCGCGTGGAGTTCGCCGTCCGGCTCCCCGGCCAGGCCCCGGACCGCCCCGTCTACCTCCCCATCGACTCCAAGTTCCCCGTGGAGGACTACCAGCGGCTCGTGGACGCGCTCGAGGGAGGTCGCCCCGAGGACGCCGCCGTCCACGGCCGCGCGCTGGAGGACCGCATCAAGGCCTGCGCCCGGGACATCCGGGACAAGTACCTGGAGCCCGGCGTCACCACCGACTTCGGCATCCTCTTCCTCCCCTTCGAGGGGCTCTACGCGGAGGTGCTGCGCCGGCCCGGGCTGGTGGAGAAGCTGCAGGTGGACTACCGCGTGTCGGTGGCCGGCCCCACCACGCTCGGGGCCCTGCTCAGCAGCCTTCGCATGGGCTTCAGCGCGGTGGCCATCCAGCGGCGCAGCGCGGACATTGCCCAGGTGCTCGGCGCGGTGAAGACCGAGTTCGGGAAGTTCCTGGACGTGCTGCAGAAGGTGGAAGAGCGGCTCGGTCAGGCCCAGAAGGAGATGGGCACCATTGGCACCCGCAGCCGCGCACTGCAGCGCACGCTCGCGGACATTGACGCCCTGCCCGAGCCGGACATCCCGCGCGTGCTCGGGCCTCCCGGCTGAGCCGCCGGAGAATCTGGCCGCTGCCCGCCGCAAGGACGGGCATGGGCCCTTCCCTGGACCCGTTCCCCGGCGACGGCTGCATCGATGACACCTTCGAGTCCGGCTGCGGAGACCTCCGCCCCCTCAAGCGGCGCACGACGCACCTGCGCTACCCCGGCGGCTGCAACGCCGCGGGCGGAGACCCGCGCACCGCCGGCCCGTCCGCGGCGCTCACGCCCTGCGGCCACGTCAGCACCGGGTGGACCTGCATCTCGGACTGCGAGCTCGTCGGTCCACGGCTGGGGCTCCGGTACGTGGAGAACGGGAACTGGGAGGACGCCAACTCCCTGTGGGGGCGCATGTGTGACGGCCCACCCGGCGAAAGGGCCAGGGGCGCTGCGCTGGCGCAGCTGCGCCAGGGCTGGAGGGCTCGGACCAGGCGGCCGCCCTGCGCCGGGAGGCCTGGCTGGGTGTGTTCGAGGCCTACTTCTGTACCTGACGGCACCCCCACCTCCCCGGGCAGCTGAATGTCAGACCGGCATGCGAGAGGTGACCTCCCTCCATCCCCTCCCCTGCCCGCCCCCATGCTCCCCCACCTCGTCCTCCCGCTCGGCCCCCGCGGCGAGCTAAGCTTCTGCTGGTCCCTCGAACCGCACGGCCTCTCCTGCAGCCTGGAGGGGGCGGGCCCGCCCACCACCCTCTCACTGGACGTTCGCCCGCAGGCCGGCTTCTCCGCGCAGCCTCGGCGGTGGACGCTGACGCAGGTGCCCGGGCGGGGGCCGAGGGGGGACCTGGTGTTCGCCTTCCGGGACGCGGTGCACGACGCCCTGGTGGCGGCGTTCTCCCGCGAGCCTGACCCCGCCTACACCAGGCGGATGCAGCAGGAGGGGATGGTGCTTGGGCTGCTGCAGTCCGGCGTGGCCC
>VGRA01000584.1 GCA_016875515.1 Deltaproteobacteria bacterium
ACTTGCGGAAGATGGAGTTTGCGAAGCGCAGGGTCTGCCGGTGGGCGTAGTAGTCCAGCGCGCGCAGGCGGATCTCCGGCAGGGGGTGATCCAGCAGCCGCTCCACCTTCAAGTCCAGGTCCAGGTCGTCCAGCTGCGGCAGCAGCTCCAGCGCGTTGAGCACCTCGCGTGCGTCCCCGCTCTCCAGCGCCTTGTTCAGCACCGCGCTGGACGAGCCGTCCTGCACGCGCCCCCCCGGCAGGTCTGCCTTGCGCCGGGCGCGCAACGTGTCGTGCAGCGTCCGCACGTAGTGGCTCCGCTGCGCCCCCACCAGCCCCAGCCACGCGGCGCACAGCACGAGGGACGCGGCCGCCAGGTGCGTCGGGTTGGCGTGGAACCACGCCCGGTAGCCAATCAGCACAAGCCCCGCCAGGCCAATGAAGAGCGGCTTCACCACCCCGTCGATGAAGGCCTTGGCAGAGGCGCGCACCCCGGCCGGCGCCGGCAGGTAGAGCAGCTGCGTGGTGGCGTCGTTCACCGAGTAGCGGAACAGCGTGTCCGCCCCCTTGGTGAAGGCCGCCGCGGCCAGCACAGGCGCCAGCGCCATCCAGCCGTTGCCCACCAGCAGGCTGGCCGGCAGCACCGCGAGCGCCCCGGTGATGCCCGCCCGCTGCAGCAGCCGCCCCGTGCCGAACAGCTGCAGCCCCAGCGACAGCGCCCCCACCGCGGCGTAGAAGTAGCCGAACCAGGCGGCCAGCTGGTCCCGCGGGTAGGCCTCGGCCGCCACCACCTTGAACTCGAAGTCCACCAGCGTGGTGGTGAAGTACGTCACGGCAGACAGCCCGGCCACCGTCAGCAGGTGCGGTGAGCCGAACACCCGCGCCGCCCCGCCGGTCCGCTTCTCCACCGTCACCTTGCCCGCCGCCGCGCGTGCGAACACGCGCTGCCGTCCCAGCCGCCCGGCGAAGAACGAGGCCACCGCCGTGGTGGCGAGCAGCCACGCGCACAGCAAAAGCAGGCTGGCCGCCCCGTAGGCCGTGGCCAGGCGCGCCGAGGCCAGCCCCACCACGATGTTGGCCAGCGTCCCCCCCGAGCCGATGAGCCCGTACAGCCGCTTCGCCTCGCGCGCGTGGAAGATCTCGTTGGCGAGCGTCCAGAACTGCAGCAGCACCAGAGCCCCCATCACCTCCACGGCGACGTAGAGCCCGGCGTAGATCCACGGCGCCCCCGCGCGCTCCAGCCGCCACCCCAGGACGAACATCAGCGCGAACAGCCCCGCCGTCCCCGCCGCCATCCAGTCCCGGCGGACCCGGCCCGCGAAGCGGGCGTACAAGAGCCCCACGGCGGCCACCGCGGCCGCGGAGGCCACGTACATCCACGGCAGCTGGGCCCGGTCCCCGTGCGCGAGGAAAAGCACGTCGCGCACGCTGCGCCCGGTGAGGAACGAGCCCACCGCGAACAGGCTGTGGAAGAACAGGACGGCCGTCAGCCGCCGCTCGCCAGGGCGGACCGGGAACAGCAGCTGGGCAAGCCGGGAGAACACCAAGTCCTAGAAGGGTATCACGGCCCCGCAGCCGCGCCCTCCAACTCCACCTCCGCCGCCAGTTGCTGCTGCTCCGCCTTCAGCTTGTCCCGCGCCCGGATCTCCAGCTGGCGCGCCCGATCCCGGCTGGAGCCGAAGTGCTCCCCCAGAGCCTTCAGCGTCATGGACCGGTCGTTCATCACCCGCTGCTCGATGATGAAGCGCTCGCGCCCGTCCAGGCGGGCAAGCGCCCCCCGCACGCGCTCCCCGATGAGCCCCGCCTCCTGCCGGTCCGCCACCTCCTCGCCCTGACCAATCCCCTCGGAGGCCACGAAATCCACGTGGCTGTTGCTGCCGGCCTCGCCCATGGGCGCGTCCAGGGAGAGATCCCGCCCGCCCATCCGCTGCTCCATCTCGCGGACCTCCTGCGGCTTCACCCGGAGGCGCGCTGCAAGTTCGTCCACGTTGATGAGGGCGCCCCCGCCGGGGTTCATCTTCTCCAGCTCGCGGCGTGTCCGGGCCAGGGAGAAGAAGAGCTTCCGCTGGGCCTGCGTGGTTCCCAGCGTCCCCAGGGACCAGTTCTTGAGGACGTAGTTCTGGATGTACGCGCGGATCCACCAGGCGGCGTAGGAGATGAGGCGGATGTTCTTGTCCGGGTCGAACTTCTGCTCCGCCTTCATCAGGCCGATGTTCCCCTCCTGCACCAGGTCTGCCATCCGGATGCCGTAGCTCCGGTACCCGTAGGCCACCTTCGCCACGAAGCGCAGGTTAGAGGTGACGAGCGCGTGGCCCGCCTGCAGGTCCCCCTTCAGGAACGCCCGCGCGAGCGCCTGATCCTCCTCCACCGTCAGCAGGCTGTAGCGGTTGAACTCTGCCAGGTAGAGGGTCAGTGAGGCGGCGGTGGAGCTCTCGTGCGGCGACGGCCTGGCGGCGCGGCTCCTCGTGTGGAGACCTCGGGGCGGCGAGGCGGCGGCACCGGGAGCAACGCCGGTGCCAGCCCCGGGACGGTCCCGGCCGCAGTGCCTCCGCCGGCTTGCCGTGGGACGGCGCCCCCGCTGGCCGCCCCACGCGGAAACCCTTACCGCCCGCCGCCGCTTCCTTTTCCGCCGCGTGCGTCCGGACGTTCAGCGGCTCA
>VGRA01000585.1 GCA_016875515.1 Deltaproteobacteria bacterium
GCTGGCGCGGCCGCCATGGGCATGGCCGCCGGTGCGAAAGGGGCACGCGGCGCCTGGACCGGGGTGGCCGGAGGTGCGGGCTCACGGGACAGCAGCCAACCTGCCACGCCGAGCGCAGCCAGGAAGGCCACGCCGAAAGCCGTGACGGCGGGCGAGACGCTGCGAGGAGCGTCCGCCCCGGCACTGGCCGGACGGGCAGCAGGCAGCGGTGGCCGAGCCGGGGGCAGCGGCCTCTGCGGCGCCATGGACTCGGGAGCGGGAGCCTGCGGCGCTGGTGCCTTCGCGGCCGTGGCGCTGGCTGGCGGAGGAAGTGGCGGCGGGCGCGCGGGGACGAGCGCAGCGAGCCCCTCCTGGATGAGCCGCGTGCGGGAGGCGCGCAGCGGATCCGCAGGCGGGATCTTCGCCGCGAGCGCGGTTGCCAGCTGGGCCTCCGAGGCCACCTTCGGCCAGGCCTGCTCCAGCGCGGCGCGCAGCGCGTAGGCGGTGGGGTAGCGCCCCAGGGCCTTCTTGCTCAGCGCCTTCTCCAGCACGGCCGCGAGCGCCGGGGGCACCTCGGCCGGTGAGAGGGCGGGAAGCGGCTCGGTCAGCACCGCCCGGTCGAAGTCCTTGTCGTCCTCCCACGGCGTACACCCGGTGAGGCAGCGGTGGAGGACCAGCCCGAGCAGGTAGACATCCGTCTCGCGCGACATGGCCTCGCGGCCGCCGAGCACCTGCTCGGGGGCGGCGTGGACCTTGCGGCGCCCCTCGTGCTCGCGCGGTGCGAGCACCAGGGCACCGTAGCCGCCCACGCGCGTGGTGCCGGAGAAGGTCACCATCAGGGTGTCTGCGCGGAGGTCCCCATGGAGCATGGGGGTGCCGTCTTCGAAGCCCGCCTCGTGCGCGTAGTGGACGCCGCTGCAGGCGTCCATCACCACGCGGACGGCCAGGGGGACCGGCAGCTTCCCGTCAAACGCCTCCAGCACGCGGGCGAGCGGCTCGCCGTCCGAGAACTCCACCACCCGGGCCAGGCGCCCCTCATGGGTCTCCAGCCCGTGTACGCGCACCACGTGGGGGTGCTCCAGCACCGTGGCGCGCTCGTTCTCACGGATGACGCGGGTGCGGAGTTCCTCCTCGTTCAGTGCGAACGACGGCAGCCAGACGAACACCACCGGGAGGGGCTGCGGGCCGCCGTCCCGCTTCAATGCGAGCGAGGCGCGGGTGGCGCCGGGCGCAATGGGCCCGAGCAGGGTGTAGGTGCTGTCCGCCATGGGCGCCCCACCACCATAGAGAAGGCCGGGCCCGAGTCAAAAAGGGAGGGTGACGTAGTACCCGTACCTGCCCCGCTGCACCACGAGCAGGAGGCTCCGGCTGCCGCGGGCGGAGAGCAGCGCCTCGCGGAAGGCGGCGAGCGTGGCCACCGGGGCGCCGTTCAGCTTGCTTACCACGTCCCCGGGCGAGAGTCCCGCCGCTTCAGCCACCGAGCCCGCCTTGGTGGACTGGATCACCAGCCCCCCGCGGAGCTCCTTCAGGCGCATGCCGAGGCGGTCCCACGCGAGCGCGTCCACTTTCTGCGCAGGGAATTCCACCGGGGCCACCTGCAGCTCGCGCGGCGCCCCGTCCCGGAACACCTGTACCAGGAAGGGCGAGAGCGCGGTGTAGCCGCGCATGCGCTGGCGGAAGTCCTGCGCGTCCGTCACACGGGCGCTGTCCACCTCGGCGAGGATGTCCCCGCGGCGGATGCCGGCGCGCTGGGCGGGGCTGCCCTCGTCCACGCCGGTGACGATGACGCCGTGCGTCCGGTCCCAGCCCAGGTGGAGCGCCAGGCGGCGAGGCAGGTCCTGCACGTCCACGCCCACCCAGGCGGGGCGCACCTTCCCGTACTGGGTGAGCTCCGCGACGATCCGGCGCACCTTGTCCGCGGGGATGGCGAACCCAATGCCCTGCGCGCTGCTGAAGACGGCGGTGTTGATGCCGATGATCTCCCCGTCCACATTCAGCAGCGGGCCGCCCGAGTTGCCCGGGTTGATGGAGGCGTCCGTCTGGACGAAGTCGTTGTAGACGCGGCCGTCCGCCTTGAAGGACCGCCCGGTGGCGGACACCGCGCCCACCGTCACCGTCTTGCTCAGCCCGAACGGGCTGCCAATGGCAATGGCCGTCTCGCCCATCAGCAGCTCGCTGCCCTGCGGGGCGAGCCGCGCCGAGGGCAGCGTCCCCTTTGCCTGCACGCGCAGGACGGCGAGATCGTTGTCCGCGTCACTGCCCACCACCTCCGCGTCCAGCTGCCGTCCGTCCGCGAGCACCACGTGGATGGCGGTGGCGCCGCGGATGACGTGATCATTGGTGACCACCACCCCGGACGGATCGATGAGCACCCCGCTGCCCAGCCCCTCCACCGCCTCCGGCCGCCGGTCCAGGCCGCCGAACAGGTCGTCGAACACGGTGCCGGAGCGGCCGCGGAAGCCCCGCTCCACCACCTGCTGCGTGCCAATGTGGACGACCGCGGGGGACACCCGCTGCACCACGTCCACCACGGCGTCCCGGCGCCGGGCAAGGTCCGCCCGGGCGGGGAGGGACAGGAGCAGCAGCAGGACCAATCCGGCGGCGCGCATGGCTCAGCCCCGCTGCATCCAGCCGATCATCTTGTAGAGCAGCCG
>VGRA01000586.1 GCA_016875515.1 Deltaproteobacteria bacterium
CCGGACGGCGGCTCCGGGTCCATCCTGGGTCCGCCTGGCTTCCACGTTGCCGTGGGGGGGTGTTCCGCGGTGACGGGCAGCTCCGCCGCGGGGTGGGGCGTATTGCTCGGGCTGCTGCTGCGGCGGCGCCGAGATCGCCGCTGAGCTCCGGTCAGCCCCCTGCGCTGCGCCGAGGTGCGCCTGCATGGCCGCCACCGTCTCCCGGAGCAGTTGCTCGCGGCAGCGGAGTTCCTTGTCGCAGGACGACAGGGAGCCGTTCCGGGTGAGCGCCCGCTCGAGCCCCGCGGCCGCCTCCTGCAACGGCGTGGCGCCCAGCAGCCCGGCCACGCCGCGCACCGTGTGGGCATAGCGCACCTGGGCGTCTGCGGGGAGGGACTGGAGGTCGGGCAGCCCGCGGCCGTGCTCCGCGGTGAAGCGGCGCAGCACGCCGGTCAGCAGCTTCCGGTTGCCGCCCATCCGCCGCAGCGCCTCGTCCGGGCTGAAGACGGGGCTGGGCGGCTGGCCGGGCCCGGGCAGTGGCGCGGCGGCAGCTGCAGGCAGCGCTCCAGTTCGTCGCCCTGGGCGTGGGCGGTCATGGCGGGGATGGGCAGGGACTGGAAGCGCCTCTGGGCGCGGATGCGGCGGGTTGCCTCGTAGCCGTCCAGCACCGGCATCTGCAGGTCCATCAGCACCACGTCGAACGGGGCGGGATCCGCCCCGCCCTCCAGTACCCGGCAGGCCTCCTCGCCGCGGACGGCGGAGACCACCTCGGCGCCGGCGGAGGTGAGCAACTCGGTGGCAATCTGCCGGGTGATGTCGTTGTCCTCGACCAGCAGCGTCCGCAGGCCCCGCGACGGCTGCTCGGCGTGGGGAAGCCTGGGCTGGCGGCGCGCCAGGTCCGAGGGCAGGCCGAAGAAGCGCATCAGCGTGTCGGTCAGCGTGGAGCGGTTGACCGGCTTCTGCAGGACCAGGTCCACCCCCATCTCGGTGGCGTGGGAGAGCCCCTCGTCGCGCGAGAGCGCCGTCACCAGCACCACGCGGGTGGACTCGGGGGCGGCCCGCGCGCTGCGCATGCGCGTGGTGGCCTCCAGCCCGTCAATGCCCGGCATGCGCCAGTCCATGAAGACGACGTCGTAGGTCTGGCCCCTGGACTCGGCCTCGCTCGCCCGGGCGAGTGCGTCCTCGCCGCTGCCGGCGGTGTCCATCTCGCGCACCAGCCCCTGTAGCTGCGCCGCGAGCGCCCGGCGGGCCGAGGAGACGTCGTCCACTACCAGCGCGCGCACCTTGCGGGTGAGCTGCAGCCCGCCGCCCACCGGTTCGGCGGAAGGGTCCCGCTCCAGCACCACCGCGGCGGTGATGCGACTGCCCTTGCCCTGCTGGCTCTCCACCTTCACGTGGCCGCGCATGAACTCCACCAGGTGCGCGGTGATGGAGAGCCCAAGGCCCGTCCCGCCGTACTGCCGGGTGGTGGAGCTGTCGGCCTGGGTGAAGGGCTGGAACACGCGGGCCTGCTGCTCCGGCGTCATCCCGCTGCCGGTGTCCGTGACGGCCAGCGCCAGCGTGACGCCCCGCCCCTCCTGCCTGCGGAGCGTGACCGTCACCCCCACCTCGCCGCGCGGGGTGAACTTCACCGCGTTGCTCACCAGGTTGGTGAGCACCTGGCCCAGCCGCAGTGGATCTCCCACGAGCCGCTGGGGCACGTCCGGCTCCACCCGCACCACCAGCGCCCACCGGATGGACGTCACCTCCGCGTCCAGCGCCGCTTTCGCGCCGCCCTCAAGCTGCAGCAGCAGCCGGCGGCGAACCGCGAACAGCACCGCGTCTGTGGGGAGGGGGAAGGCTTCGCTCATCGGGCTGGGTCGGGCAGAGACCGAGCACGACTGCTCGTCCCGGGTGGATTGGCTTGCGCGCGACCCCGCCGGGGAGCAGGCACCAGCGCCATGGGACACTGGACTGCTGTGGACGTGCCGGACCTCTCGGGCCGGGTGGCGCTCATCACCGGGGCCAACTCGGGCATCGGGCTGGAGGCGGCGAAGGGCCTGGCCGCGCGCGGCTGCACCGTGGTGCTCGCCTGCCGGGACCCGGGGCGTGCCCAGGCGGCCACCGCCGAGGTGCAGGCGGCAGGCTCCTCGGCGCGCGTGGAGCCCCGGGCCCTGGACCTCTCCTCGCTGCAGTCCGTCCGGGCCTTCGCCGCGCAGGCGCTCGCGGAGTTTCCGCAGGTGGACCTGCTCATCAACAACGCCGGCGTGATGGCCCCGCCCTACGCCCGCACGGTGGACGGGTTCGAGCTGCAGCTCGGCACCAACCACCTGGGCCACTTCGCGCTCACCGGGCTGCTGCTCCCCGCGCTGGAGGCCGCTGCCGCCCCGCGCGTGGTGAACGTCTCCTCCAACGCCCACCGCATGGGGCGCATGCGCTTCGCGGACCTGCACTGGGAGAAGGGCTACTCGCGCTGGGGGGCGTACGGCCAGAGCAAGCTGGCCAACCTGCTCTTCACCTACGAGCTGGAGCGGCGCCTGCGGGCGGCCGGGCGCAAAGCGCTGTCGGTGGCGTGCCACCCTGGCTACTCGGCCACCAACCTCTTCAAGCTGCCGCCGGGCCTGGGCTGGCTGGGCACCGTCGGCGCGGCGGTGATGGGACAGCC
>VGRA01000587.1 GCA_016875515.1 Deltaproteobacteria bacterium
CGAGGCATCATCCCGGTGGCGGCAAAACGACTGGCCGTCCCATGGCGCCTCCCACGTCTCCGGCGCACCCAGGCGCTGGGTGCCCGAGAGCAGCACAGCAACCGAGACCGCAATGGTGGACGCCCACGTGAACGACGAGCGCAGCGCCCTTCATCCCTCCAGTGCGCTGTAGACCTCCTCCTCCTGCGCGACGTGCAGGACAAGAATGGCGCGCAGCCCGTAGAGCGCGCGGCGGAGTTCCCCCAGGTCCGCGGGGCCAGGCCCCCCGGGTGGCAGCTGGCCCGTGAGCCTTCGGAAAAGGCGGACGCGGCGGCGGATCTCCTGGTGGGTCTGCACCATCAGCCCGGTGGGATCTTCCCTCCCGAACACCCGCCCCAGCACCGGGTAGGCGGTGCGCTGCTCTGCCAGTTCGTGCGGCAGCAGCGTGCCTTCCAGCTCGTCCGCGACCGCCACCAGCCGCCGCAGCGCCGCCCCCGGCAAGAGCGAGTCCAGCGCCAGCGCCAGGTCCGAGAGCGCGGCCACGCGGGGGCGGCGCGCACGGCGTTCGGACGCCAGCCCCTCGGCCAGCGCGTGTTCGCCCGGCCCCGGGCCTGGGCCCTGCTGCCCGTTCCCCAGCGCGCGCAGGGCGTTGAGCAGCACCAGGAGATCAATCCCCTCCTGGACCAGGGCCCCGGGTGCCGGGGCGAGCAGCCCCGCGGCGGCCACCCCCATGGCCACGAGCGACAGCGCCATCCCGCCCACCGCGCCCTGCCGCGCAATGGCCCGGGTCCTGCGCGCTATCCGCCGCGCCCGCACCAGCCCCTCCAGCCGGTCTGCCGTGAGCACCACGTCCGCTGCCTCCGAGGCGGCGGAGGCGCCGCGGCCGGATCAGCGAAGGAGCTCAGCTGCCGCAGGTGACAGCTGGGCTGCCTGCGCCGCCACCGCGGTGGCGGCGTCCGAGGAGATCTGCTCCCGGGCACGCTGGACGCGGTCCGGCGACGCTTCCGACGGCTGCTGGCGCCCTGCCATCTTCGCCGCGAGCGCCTCGCCTTCCTGCTCCAGCTGCGCGCGGCGGGCATCCAGGTCTGCACGGCTCCGAGCGAGCGACTCGCGCGCAGCGCGGATGGCCTCGTCTCCCGGCGCGCCGGCCAACCCCAGCCGCTCGCGGTCCACCCCGGCGGCCTGCCCCTCGGCAGAGCGGCCGAGCGCATCCAGGCGGGCGAGCACGGCAGGGGCCTGCTCGGCAGGCGCGCCGGCGATCTCGGCCACCAGCGCCGCCGCCCGCCCCACGGTCTCCGTGTCCGCGTCCACCCTCGCCACCGCCTCGCCCAGTGCGCGCGCCGCGGAGGCCGCCTGCTTGAACTCCCCGCCGCCCTGCTGCGACGCCGCGGCGGCCTCGCTCACCTTCACCGAGTCCGTCACCCGCTGCGCGGCTGGGACGGCTGGGGTGGGGGGGGGGCTGGCGCGGTCCAGCGCGCGCGGGTCGACGGAGGTGGGCGGGATGTTCAAGGCCATGGCGTTGCAGGACGGTACCCCGCCCTTGCCGCCTGCGCGAGCAAGGGCGCTCAGCCGCCGCCGGGGGCCACCCTCTCCAGGGACGTGCCGACCCGGCCCAGCCCCGCCCCGAGCACGTTCAGCACCACCGCCCCGTTCCACGCGGCCAGCACCCGCACGTCGAACTCGCGCAGCACCCCCGAGCCCACCATCCCCGCCACCAGCGTGAAGGCGAGCAACATGTCCAGCGCGTTGCCGAAGTCCGCGAGCCACGCGTGCGGGGAGTCCGGGAACAGCTTCAGCCGCTGCGTCACCGCGGACAGCACGCACGCAGGCACCCGGCGCCGGCGCACGGTGACCAGCGCCACCACGTTAGCGCCGTTGAGCACCGCGTCCGCCGCCGCAAGCAGCAAGAGCGGCGCGCCCGCCCACCCGGCCCCGCGCTGGACGCACCACCACCCCACCCCCGCCTTGAAGACGCAGAAGGGGAAGCCCACGGTGACGACCTCGAGCAACTCCGCGGCGAGCCGCCGGCTGGATGCACCCATCAAGGCAACTCCTAGAAGATGTACGCCCCGCCCTGCGCGCGCATGGCGGTGATGCTCGCCAGGTTGACGAGCTCCTGCACGGAGGCGTTGGTCTGCAACACGTTCACCGCCTGGTTCATCCCCAACAGGATGGGGCCAATCACCTCCGCGCCGCCGTACCGCCACAGCAGCTTGTAGGCGGTGTTGCCCGCGTCCAGCGACGGGAAGATGAGCACGTTGGCGTCCCCGGAGAGCCGGCTGAACGGGAAGCGCTTCTCCCGCTCCTCCGCCACCAGCGCCGCGTCCACCTGCATCTCCCCGTCCATCTCCAGGTCCGGCCGCCGCCGCTGCGCCAACTCCATGGCGTCCCGCATGCGCGCGGGGCCCGGGCCGCCGCCGGCGGAACCGAAGTTCGAGTAGGACAGGAAGGCCACCCGCGGCGTCACGTCAAAGCTGCGGGCCAGGTCCGCCGTGGCAATGGCAATGTCCGCCAGGAACTCCGGCGAGGGCACCGGGTTCATGGTGCAGTCCGCGAAGAACTTGAACTCGTTGCGCTGCACCACGATGTAGACGCCGCCCGCGCGCCGCCCCTCCCGCGTGCCGACGATCTCCAGCAGCGGC
>VGRA01000588.1 GCA_016875515.1 Deltaproteobacteria bacterium
GCCGGGTGTCCAGCAGGATGTCGCTCCGGTAGGCCTGGAACCCGCGCTGCTCGGCCACGCGGAGGGCGCTGCGGTTGCCGCCCGGGCCGCCCACCCGGAAGCCCTCGCGGGCGGCGCCCGAGTGGCCGAAGGGGGAAGTCCCCCCGGTGCCGATCCACTTGTTGCCGCCATCGTGGCGCTCGGTCTGCTCGCGCAGCCGCTGCTCGAACAGCCGGTGCAGCTCCTCCAGGTCGAACTGCTCGAGCAGCGCCCGCTCCTCTTCCGACAGCTGCTTGCGCGCCTTCGCCTCGCGGAGCCAGTCCAGCAGCTGCTGGTGCAGGTCCACGCCCGCAGCGGCTGCCCCGCGGAAGTGCAGCGCAAAGGCCTGGTCGAAGGCGTCCAGGTGGGCCTCCGAGTGGACGAGCAGGGCGCGGGCGACGAAGTAGAACCCGTCCAGCGAGCTCTCGTGCAGGCCGCGGGCGAGCGCAGCGGCCAGGGCCACCGCTTCGTGGGTGCCCACCGGCACCTTCCTCCGCCTCAGCTCGTAGAGGAACGGGACGAACACGCGCGCAGGTCTCCGGGATCAGCCCCGCGCCTTGCGGCCGTGGGAGAAGGCCTCGGTCACGGCGAGGAGATCCTGCTCGCGCTTGAGCAGGGCGCCCATGAAGGGGAGCTTCCCCTCCAGGTCCTCCGAGCGGACGCCCGCGGCCTTGAGGACGGCGATCCAGTCAATCAGCTCGCTGGTGGAGGGGCGCTTGCGGAGCCGGGTGAAGCTCCGCAGCTGGAAGAAGATGTCCATGGCCTGGCGGGCGAGCGCCTCGTCCAGGCCGGGGTGGTGGACGTCCACGATCCGCTTCATCAGGTCCGGCTCCGGGAAGTCGATGAAGTGGAAGACGCAGCGGCGCAGGAAGGCGTCCGGGAGGTCCTTCTCGTTGTTGGAGGTGATGACCACCACCGGCCGCTGGCGAGCGGCGATCTCCTCGTTGGTCTCGGTGATCCGGAACTTCATCCGGTCCAGCTCGTGGAGGAGATCGTTGGGGAACTCGATGTCGGCCTTGTCCACCTCGTCGATGAGGAGGACGACACGCTCGGGGGCGGAGAAGGCCTCCCCGAGCGGCCCCAGCTTGATGTAGCGGCGGATGTCCTTCACGTCGCCGTCGCCGAAGCGGGAGTCGTAGAGCCGCTGCACGGTGTCGTAGACGTAGAGCCCGTCCTGCGCGCGGGTGGTGCTCTTGACGTGCCAGGTGAGCAGGCGGGCGCCCAGGGCCGCGGCCACCGCCTCGGCGAGCAGCGTCTTGCCCGTGCCCGGCTCTCCCTTCACCAGCAGCGGGCGCTCGAGGGCGAGCGCGCAGTTGACCGCGGACTGCAGCGACTCGCTCGCGAGGTAGCCGTCGGTGCCTGTGAAGCGGGGGAGGTGAGGGGACATGCCCCCTTAATACACGTCCGCGGAGACGCCGGCAGCGCCTGTTCCGGCCGCGTTGCCGGGGCTCGTTCCGCCGAGTCCAGGCGTGCCGAGGGTGGCGGGCTGGCAGTTGTTGCAGGTGTAGGTGGAGGTTCCGCCGCGCATCACGCCCACGGTCGGCCCGCCGCCGCCGGGGCCGCCGACGCCGCCCTGGCCACCCACGCCCCCCGCACCACCGACGCCGCCGAGGCTGCCCCTGGCCTGCGCATCGGGGTCCCCGTACATGCTTCCCCCGCCAGCTCCCGCGGCACCGCCGCCTCCGCCCAAGGCACCGTTGCCACCCTTGCCCCCGTTGTTGGTGGTGATGGTGAGTCCCTCGGCAGCCACCGTTGCGTCGAACAGCAACAACCCGATGGACGCACCGCCCGACTGTCCAGCATTCCCGCCGGCACCGCCGCATCCCCCCGAACCACCGCCCCCGCCTCCGCTGCCGTAGCTGTCACAGACGTCGTCATCGCCGCCGCCGCCGCCGCCGCCCCCACCTCCGCTTCCCGCTACCCCGTCCTGGCCATCCGTAGCAAGGGCCGCCACGTAGCCGGAGGCGCTCACGGTGCCGATCCCGGCGGCAGGCGTGCCAACGCTCCCATTGGCACCTGACTGCCCTGGTTTGCCGTTGTTGGTGGACGGGGCGGGCGTCCAGCCCTGGTAGGGACCGCGGCCCGCACCTCCTGCTCCTCCGGTGCCCGCTGGGCTGCCGTTGGATCCGGCGAATCCGGACACCGCGTCACGGTCCTGGTCCACGTAACCCGCATTGCCACCCCTTCCACCGGCGCTTCCACACGAACTGGTGCCTCCTGCTCCACCGGGAGGCCTGCTGCACACCGTTGTGCTCTGGTTGCACGTGTTGATGCCGGCGAAGATGCCTCCCGGGTAGTCGTCATCGAACTCGCAGCCCTTCGTCCCCGTGGCGCCATCCCGGCCGTCTGCGCCCTTGGCGCCGGTGGAGCCATTGCTGCCCGCGGCCCCATCGCCCGCGTTCAGACGCACCGACTCGAGCTTGACGCTGGTGCTCTGCTTGATGAAGGCGGCGATGCTGGAGGCACCAGGGGCCGAGGCATCCAGGCTCGTCACGGTGACCAGCTGGACCCGGCTGTCATTGGACGACTGGATGCGCAGGGCCGGGGACGCGGCGAGGATGGTGGTGCTGAGCGTGGTGGTGCGGGTCCACTTCGCCG
>VGRA01000589.1 GCA_016875515.1 Deltaproteobacteria bacterium
AGGGCTCGGGGCGGCCTGGACGGGGCTGGTGGGGCGCTCCCTGCGCCCGGCGGCGGCCCTGGTGGGGGGCGCGGTGGCGGGCCTCGGCGCGTGGCTCCTCCTCACATGGCTGCTCCTCCCCATGGCCTCGCCCGCCCTGCACACGCTCGCGCGGGACATCCCCGGGGCGTGGCTCGCGGCGCACCTGGCGTGGGGACTCGCCCTGGGTTGGGCTGCGGATGCGCTGGAGCCGCCCGCGCTGCTGCGGGCCGCCCCGCCGTTCACCCGCTGGTCCCGCCGCGGGCGCACCCGCGCGCGCCTGACTTCAGAAGGCGTGGCGCCGGATGCCCACGTTCACCACCAGCCCCAGCCCCAGCATGACCGAGACGAGCGAACTGCCCCCGTAGCTCATCAGCGGAAGCGTGATGCCCGTCACCGGGAGCAACCCCACCACCATCCCGATGTTCTCGAAGATCTGCCAGAACAGCATGGCGGCCACCCCAACCGCCACGAAGGCGCCGAAGCGGTCCTTTGAATGGTAGGCCACCTGGAGAATGGAGAGCAGCAGCACGCCGTAGAGGACCAGGAGCAGCAGCGACACCAAGAACCCCTCCTCTTCCGCGAGCACGGAGAAGATGAAGTCCGTGTGGCGCTCGGGCAGGAACGAGAAGCCGGTCTGGGTCCCGCTCCGCCAGCCCTTCCCGGTCAGGCCCCCCGAGCCCACGGCGATTCGGGATTGGATGGCGTGGTAGTTGGTCCCCCGCGGATCGGCGTCCGGGTCCAGCCAGCCGGAGATGCGCCCGTCCTGGTGCTTCTTCAGGTGGTGGCGAAGGTACGTGGTGGGCGCCTTGCCTCCGTCCCGGACATAGTCATTCCAGATGACGAAGCTGACCAGGAGCACCGCCGCAATGCCCACCGCCCACACCCACCAGCGCACCCGCCCGAACAGGATGACGGTGAGCGAGGACAGGGAGATCATCATGAAGGTGCCCAGGTCCGGCTGCACCAGCACCAACACCGCAGGCACCAGCGCCAGCAGCGCGGGGCGCAGCAGCCGCAAGAAGCCGTAGCGGTCATCCTCGGGCCGGTAGTCCGCGTCGTAGAACCGGGCCAGCATCAAAATGACGCCGATCTTCATGAACTCCGCCGGCTGGATGCGCACCGGCCCCAGGGCAATCCAGCTCTCCGCCCCCTTGGCCGTGTGGCCGAACTTCTTGAGCGCCAGAAGCGCAAGGATGTTCAAGACGTAGACCGGGATGGCCAGCTGCCGCAGGTGCCGGTAGTCCACCGCCGCGGCGACGATGCCCGCCACCAGCGCCACCCCCAGGTACACGGACTGGTTGATCCAGAAGGCGTGCGCCGGTGGCCTGCTGGCAGAGGCCAGGTTCCAGATGCCCAGGCCGCAGATGCCGAGCGTGGTGAGGACCACCACCCACGGCACCTGGTTCCACCAGCCGCTCGCCCCCACCCGCATCACGGCGCCCCCCGCTCGGTCTTCCTCTCCACCTGCCCGGGCGGTGCCTTCTTCGCCGCCGCGGCGCGCACCTCGGGCTTCTTGCGGGAGGGCGGGGGCGGCGGCCGCGGCGGCAGCTTCAGCGCAATGCGGTCCACCGGCTCGCGCCCCACCGGCGCCGGCTCGTCCTTCAGCTCGAAGTACCGCTTGAACACCGCCGTGGCGGTGGGCGCGGCGTCCGAGCCGCCGTGCCCGCCGTGCTCGTTGAGCACCACCACGGCAATGTCGGGGTCCCGGGCCGGGGCGAAGGCGGCGAACCAGGCGTGGTCCCGGGACCAGTAGTCCATCTGCTCCGTCTTCAGTCGCTTCTCACCCAGCTTCTTCACCTGCGCCGTCCCCGTCTTCCCCGCCACCACCACGTCCTTGAGCCGCTGCGAGAAGGCCGTGCCGCCCGGCTCGTTCACCACCGCCACCAGGCCGTCCAGGATGAGCTTGCGCTGCGCCGCGGGCACGGCCAGCTCGCGCAGCAACTTCGGCTCGAACGCCTTCACCACCGTCCCGTCCTGCGCCTCCACCCGCTTGACCAGCTGCGGCTGGAACACCTTCCCGCCATTTCCGAGCGACGCGTACACCATGGCCAGCTGCAGCGGCGTGACGTTCACGTCCCCCTGGCCAATGGCCGAATTGAGCGCGTGCCCCTTGTAGTAGCCGCCCGGCGTGGCGCGCGCGTGGTAGGCCTCGTCCGGCATGATGCCGGGGATGTCTGCCGCCACCCCCAGGCCCGAAGGCGTCCCCAGCCCCAGCTCCTTGCCGGCCTTGGCAATGGGGTTCAACCCGAGCACGTCTGCCACCCGGTAGAACCAGGTATCGCAGGACACCTGCAGCGCCCGCCGGAGGTCCACCGAGCCGTGGCCCGAGTCCTTGTGGCAGCGCCAGCGCCGCGTCCCCAGCTTGTAGCCGCCGTTGCAGCTCACCACCGTGTTGGCGCGGAAGGACCGGGACGAGAGCGCCGCCAGCGCGGTCACCACCTTGAACGTGCTGCCCGGGGAGAAGTGGTTCTGGGTGGCCCGGAAGATGAGCGGCGTCAACGGGTCCTTGTTGAGCTCTGCCAGCTCCCGGGTGCTCACGCGGCCGGAGAGCGTGTTGGGATCGAACCCCGGGCGGGACACCACCGCGAGGAT
>VGRA01000590.1 GCA_016875515.1 Deltaproteobacteria bacterium
ACCCAGTACCTGCAGACGCGCCAACGGCTGCTGGACAACGCGGAGGCGTTCCAGCGGCGCGGCCTCACCTGGGTGTTCCAGCCGGACTGGAAGCTGCTGGTCGCGGCGCAGGCCTACGAGGACGAGACGACCCGGGCTTCCACCGCCGGCAAGAATGTCCTGCAGTTCCTGCGCGAGGACCGCGGCGTGGTGGTGGACCCCCACTCGCACGAGAAGCAGGGGTACACCTACACCGACGTGGCGCACCTGCTCGGCCAGCTGGGCGTGGGGGGCAGCACCGTCATCGGCGGCCACGTGTGGGACCCGTCGCTCCCCGAGTTCGCCCACTGGGAGCGCTTCCGGACGGCGCAGCCTGGGAGCAAGTTCCCGGGCGCCTCTTGGCGTGGGGACATCCTGATGGGACACGGGACGCCCAACCACGTGAATGATCCCACCGCGAGCGGCATCTGGCGGCCGAAGGACCCGGACCACTTCTTCGAAGACGACCCCGCCGCCAACATCACCGCGGTGGGGGACTACACGCACGACCTCGAGGGAGTCTCCACCCTGCTCGGGCTCTACGACTCGGGCGCCGTGCCGGCCTCGTGCATGCTGACGTCCACCTACCACCTCACCCCTGCAGCCCTGGGCAACCCCGCCGCCGTCGAGGCGGACCTGCTGGCCCCGCTCGACACGCTCGTGGCAGGCGGCCGCGTGGTCGTCACCGACTTCACCTCGCTCGTGCAGACGTGGAATTCCGCGTACGGGGCAGCGTCCTGCCTGCACCGGGAGTGAGCCGGCGGCCGGGGCCGCAACGGGTTCCTACGTCCGGGGCCGGGGCGGCCGGACCGTGACGGGAAGCGGGTAGGTCCACTCACCGTCCCCGTCTGCGCGCCCCCGGACCAGGAGCGCCCAGCTCCGCTCGTTCGCGCTTCCCTGGAAGGAGGGCTCGTCCGGGACGGTGACCGGGACGCGGAGCAACACCGGCTCGCGCCGGCGCCACGGCACACCCTCCGTCTCGCACGGGGTGAACCCGGACAGGGTCTCGACGAGGTGGGTTCGAGAAGTCCCCTCCCCGCGCCGCTGCTGGTGGGCATATTCCTCGAGCAACCAGGCGGTGGAGACCTCCCGGGGGACCCCTTCGCGTCCTGGGACGAAGGCCACCCGGCACTCCACCTGCGCGCCTGTCTCCAACTCAGCTCCGTTCGCCAGGGCAACGGACACCTCCCGGCAAAAGCGGCGGCGCCAGCGCGGGACACCGAAGATCAGGAACACGCCCCCGAGCATCACGCCGAGCACGGCCGTAGCGCCCCAGACGAAGACGCGAGGCAGGGGCGTGAACGGGGCCATGAGCACCGGGACGAGCGGCATCAGTGAAAACAGGGCGAACAGGGCTCCCCGCGTTCGCACGCCAGCGGGGAGGTAGAAGCCCGCGGTCAACGCGCTGCGCTGTCCAGGGCCCAGCAGCGGTGCCTCGCAAGGGCCCGGGAGCACGCGCACCGGGAGTGTCTGGGCGGCGCCGGGGGATCCGCCCTCCTGCTCCCACCTTGCCTGCAGCTCCCAGCACACCGAGACGAGCTTGCCTTCCACGCTGAACGGCCCGGCGGGACAGGACAGCTCGAAGGCCAGCGACCCTACCTCCACCGCCCCGCGTGGCCCGGTGGCAAGGCGCACCTCGCAGGCAACGCCCCGCTCGATGTCCGCTCCAGCCGTCCTCCAGGGGAGCCGAACCGATACCTCGCCCGTCGGTGGCAGGTCCCCGGCGCCGGTGACGCGCACGCAGCTCAGGATGGGCTCGCCCGGAAGGAACCCGCCGTGGGCCGGCCCAAGGAAAGATCAAGTTCGACGTGGAGCGTGGACACGGAGAAAGCTCGCCCGACGCCTGCCTCGGAGCGGCCTGACCGCGAGACAGGTTGCCGCGCCGCCCGAGGGGGGCTCTGCCGCACGGAATGGCCAGTCCCCGCGCATGGGTTTCCTCCCCTTCACCAGGGCGTCAGGCGAGCAGTGTCCCCCGCGGGGGCGCAAGCACGACCTCGCTCCACCCTCTCCGTCCTCTTGGGTACCGGGTGATACCCTCCCCGCCATGAACGGCAGTCCCCCGATTGCCCCGTGGGGAGCGGACACATGACGCACCCTCGTCACGTCGGCTGTCCGCGTTGCCAGCGGATGGCAGGAACGGAAGCGGTTGGCCTCACGCCGTTGGTGGAACGGCGCGTGGCCGCGCAGATGTTCAGCGTGTCCGAGCCCCTGCCGCCCGAACTCCCCTGCCCGCGCTGCGGTGAACGGTGGCTGGTGGAGCAGACCAACGTCTCCTCCCGCGTGGTGCTGGGCCGCGTGGCCCCCTTGCCGCTCACCTCCGAGGGCGTTTGGCGTTTCGACGAGGCCGCCCCTCGCGGGGAGGGGGACGCGCGCTCCATCTGTCTGGCCCTCTCCCGGGCGGGCCTGTTGCTCGAGGGGGAGGTGGAGCGCCGGGAGTGGAACGACTTCGCCCACGAGGCCACGCTGAAGGTGTACCGGTGGCGCGTCACGGGGACCCTCCGCAGCGGCGTGGCGCAACTGCAGGTCCACGGAGGTTCGCCATTCGGCGACGCCGGCTGGGAGCGCTTCGCCATCCGGCC
>VGRA01000591.1 GCA_016875515.1 Deltaproteobacteria bacterium
CAACCAGGGCAAGCGCCCGAGCAAGGTGCTCGCCGTGCTCGGGTTCCTGCTGAGCGCCTCCCCCGCGCTGGGGCTCGGCGCAGGCTTCTACCGGCTGCTCTCCTGGGGGCCGGTGGCGGAGTCGCCCGCGTGGTGCGCCTTCGTCCTCAACCTCTCCTGCTTCGTCACCACGGCCGTGTGGGTGACGTGGCCCATCATGTCCGCCGGGGTGGATGACCACTCGGAGCTGTCCCGCTACTCCGCCTTCCCCATCTCGCCCTTCCGGCTGCTCTTCGCCTCTACGCTGGCCACCCTGGCCGAGCCGCGAGCGCTCGTCATCTACGCGCCGCTGGTGGGGGCGTCGCTCGGGTACGCGCAGAACCACCCCGTCCCGTGGGGACCGGCCCTGCTGCTGTTTGCGCTGTACGCCGTCCACAACGCGGCCTGGAGCCGGGTGGGGCTGCACCTGGTGCTCAACCTGCTCCGGCAGGAGCGGAGCGCGGAGATACTGGGCGGCGGCTTCCTCGTCACCCTGTTCCTCTGCTCGCTCATCCCGCCGGTGGACACCTCCTGGCTGACCCAGGTGGGCGAGGCGGGGTTGAACGCGCTCGGGGCGGACGTCCTCTTGAACGCGGCGGTGGCGCTGGGGCGCGTGCCGCCCGGCTTCTTCGGGGACGGGCTGTGGGCGCTGGCGCACGGGGCGCGGTTCGCCGCGGCCATGGACATGGCGCTGCTGGGGCTGTTCACCGCCATGGGCTTCTCGGTGGCCTACGCGCTGCTCTTGCAGTTCCACCGCGCCGTGGGACGCGCAGGGCCCCGGGTGGCGGTGGCCGCGGACAGCAACCCCTTCCAGCGCGCAGGGCCGAGGCCGCACGCGCTGCTGCTCCGCGAGTGGCTGGACTTGTGGCGCAACCCGCGCGCCCGGCTGCTGGCCGCCGTGCCCTTCCTGATGGCCATCCTGCTGAAGCTGCTCTCCGGGCGGTCGCTCTTCCTCTACGCGCTGGGGCCCTCCGCGGACGCGTGGCTTTTGGGCGGGCTGGCCCTGTACGGCGCCGTCGTCATCGCCTCCACCTTCGCGCAGAACACCTTCGCGTATGACGGCCACGGCTTCGCCGCCTTCCTCGCCGCGCCCATGTCCGCGGGGGACGTGATGCGGGCGAAGAACCGCGTGCACGCGCTCGCCGCCCTGGGCCTGGGGCTTCTGGTGGTGGCCTTCTACGTGGCCTACTTCCGGGCGGGGGGGCTCCCCGAGGTGGTGCTGGCTGTGGTGGCCATGCTGTCGCTGCTCCCCGTGCTGCTCACCGCCGGTAACTTCCTCTCCCTGTACTTCCCGGTGAAGTTCCACGCCTCGCTCAAGCGCCGGGACAAGCTGCCCTTCGCCGCATCCATGCTGGGCGTGGCGGCGGCGTCTGCGGGGGCGGCGCCGTTTGCATGGGCGCTGCGGTTGGGCGGCAGTGCGCGACCCGGCTGGGGCGCGGTGGGGCTTCTGGCGGTGTCCGCCGCTGGGGGCTGGGCGCTGTACGCGCTCACGCTGCCGGTGACGCTGCGGCTCCTGGACGCGCGCCGGGAGTTGGTGCTGCGCGCGGTGACGAGGGACTGACGCTCCCGTGGCCCCGCGCGCCTGGTACTCGGACCACTTCGAGGTGCCCCTGCCGCCGGGGCACCGATTCCCCATGGAGAAGTACCGGCGGCTGCGGGAACTGCTGCTCGCCCGCGGCGTCCTTACCCCTGCCGAGCTCACGCCCGCCGAGGAGGCCCCGCGCGGGCGGCTCGCCCTGGTGCACGACGCGGCCTACCTGGACGCGCTGTTCCGGGGCGCGCTGACGGAGCCGGAGGTGCGGCGGCTGGGCTTCCCGTGGAGCCCCGCGCTGCTCGCCCGCTCGCGGGCCTCTGTGGGCGGGACGGTGGCGGCGGGCTGGGCGGCGCTCGAGCGCGGCTGGGCCGGGAACCTGGCCGGCGGCACGCACCACGCCTTCGCGGACCACGGAGAGGGGTACTGCGTCTTCAACGACATCGCCGTGGCCATCCGGACGCTGCAGGCCGAGCGGCGCATCCAGCGCGCGGTGGTGGTGGACCTGGACGTGCACCAGGGCAACGGGACGGCGGCCATCTTCCAGGGCGACGACTCGGTCTTCACCTTCTCCGTGCACGGGGAGAAGAACTTCCCGTTCCGCAAGCAGCGGAGCGACCGGGACGTGGAGCTGCCGGACGGCACCACGGACGCGCAGTACCTGGAGGCGCTGGACGCGCACCTGCACGTCGTGATGGAGGCGGCCGGCGCGGACGTCCTCTTCTACCAGGGCGGGGTGGATGGCCTGGCAGAGGACGCGCTCGGGCGGCTGTCCCTCACGCACGCGGGGCTGCGCGCCCGGGACGAGGCGGTTTTCCGCGCCGCGTGGCACCGGGGCATCCCCGTGGTGCTGACGCTCGGCGGGGGCTACGCGCGCCCCATCGAGGCCACGCTGGAGGCGTACGCCGGCACGTGGGCCGAGGCGAAGCGGGTGCTGGGCGGCTGAGGCGTGCTAGGCATGGCAGCCATGCGCATCCGCCTGCTGGTTGCCGCCGTGGTTGCCCTGTCTGCCTGTGGCGGGCTCAAGCTCAAGCCGGACGAGA
>VGRA01000592.1 GCA_016875515.1 Deltaproteobacteria bacterium
CAGCGCGCAGGTGAAGCGATCCCCCACCGCCACCTGCTCCGCCGGGAAGGGCAGCGTGCTGGATGCCACCGGCTGCAGCCGGGTGAGCGTGGTGCCGTCCCCCAGCTGCCCCGCGTCGTTGCGGCCCCAGCAGCGCAGCTCCCCGGAGGAGAGCACCGCGCAGCTGTGCGAGGGCCCCGCTGCCACCTGCACCGCCCCGGACAGCCCGCCCACCGTGACAGGCTGGCTGCGGACCAGCACCGAGCCATCTCCCAGCTGCCCGTCGTCGTTGAGGCCCCAGCACCTCACCCCGCCCGCCGTCGTCACCGCGCAGGCGTGCCGGTGCCCCGCGGCCACCTGACGCACCCCCAGGGCCAGCCCCGTCACGAAGCCCGGCGAGGGGCCGTCCACGAAGGTGCCGTTGCCCAGCTGCCCCACGTCGTTCAGCCCCCAGCACTTCACCCCGCCCGCCAGCGTCACCGCGCAGGTGAAGTAGTCCCCGAGCGATGGCACCCGCGCCGCGCTGCAGGCCCCGCCCGCGGTCAGCGGCGCGTACCCGGTGGCGCACTGCCCCTCCGGCAGGCACCGGCCCAGTCCGCCCTGCTGGAAGCCCTGCGCGCACACCCCCAGCGCCAGGCACGTCCCGTTCCCGCCGTCGTGGAAGCCCGCGCTGCACGTCCCCACCGCCACGCACGCGCCCGAGCCGCCGTTGTGGAAGCCGTCCGCGCAGGTGCCCGCGTCCAGGCACGTCCCGTCCCCGGCATCCTGGAACCCGGGGCTGCACGTCCCCACGGCCACGCACACCCCTGCCCCGCCGTCGTGGAACGATGTTGCGCACTGCCCCACGGGCACGCAGCCGCCATTGCCGCCGTCGCGGTAGCCGTCGTCGCAGGTGCCGAGCGGGGCGCAGCCGCCCGTGCCGCCGTCATGGTAGCCGGTGGCGCAGGTGCCGCTGGCCACGCACCCGCCAGTGCCGCCGTCGCGGTACCCGTCCGAGCAGGTGCCCACGGGCACGCAGGCGCCGCCTCCGCCGTCATGGAAGCCGACTGCGCACGCCCCGCCCTGGGTGGCCACACACCGCCCGCCCCCGTTGTCCTTGAAGCCCGCGCTGCAGGTGCCCGTGGCCACGCAGCGGCCGTCCCCGCCGTCGTGGAAGCCCGCCGCGCAGCTGCCGTAGGCGGCGCAGGCCCCGGTGCCGTCGTCGTGGAACCCGGTAGAACAACTGCCCGCGGGCATGCACCGACCATCCCCGCCGTCCCGGAAGCCGCCCACGCAGTCCCCGGCGAGAACGCAGCGGCCGTCCCCGCCGTTCCAGAAGCCGTCCGCGCACTGGCCCACGGGCACGCACCCGCCGCCGCCGCCGTCATGGAACCCGGTGGCGCACATCCCCTCCGCCACGCAGCGCCCCTGCCCGTCGTCGTGGAAGCCGCGCGCACAGCCCGCCGCGGAGCAGGTGCCCCGCCCGTCGTCGCGGTAGCCGTGGGCGCAGGTGCCGGGCGCGGAACACCCGCCCGCGCCGTCCGGGTGCAGCCCGTCCGGGCAGCGCCCGGGCTCCGGCGTGGTGTCAGCGGGCGGGCCGCACGCGGCGAGCGCAAGCAGGGTGCCGACAAGGAGGACGCCGCGGGTAGACACGACCGGGAGGTTACACCCGGGGCGTCAACCCTGCTCCAGCCCTACTGCACGTACAGCGCGCTGGACATGACCCACGGCCGCTCCGCGGCGAAGAAGCCCTTCCGGGTGCCGGACCACCGGAGCAGGTGGCGCGGCGTCATCCGGACCTCTACGCGGTAGGCGCCCCGCTCGGTCGCCTGGAACGACAGCGCCGGCCCGGTGGTGCGCGCCACCTCGTCCCAGCCGCCCTCGCGCGCGCGGAGCAGCAGCAGCGTCAACCGGGGTTGCTCGCCGGAGGCCTCCAGCCGCTGCACCCGCGGCATCGTTGCCTTCAGCACCACGCCGTCCGACAGCGCCACCGTGTCCCCGAGCTCCCGCACCGCCCCGCCCGCATCCGCGTGGAAGTCGAACCCCTCCGCGTACCCCAGGAACTCGAACACGCCGTAGTTCCGCCCGGCCTTCAGCGCCTCCTTCAACGCCGCGTCGTCCCAGCGCCCGTCCGCGCCCGCGCGCACCAGCAGGTGGTTGTAGAAAGCGGACATCATCCGGCGGTAGCTGTCGATGCGCTCGCCGTCCTGGAGCAGCTGCGGGAAGGTGTTCTGGTGGCAGTCCGAGCCAAAGGTGGTGACGCGGCGGACGCCGCGCGCGAGCACCGAGCCCCAGGTGGACAGGTACACCGGGTCCTCCAGGTTGAACGCCGCGAGAAACAGGTCCGGGTGCGGCAGCGCGTCGAACTGCTTCGTGTCCACGTGGTTGAGCAGCAACTCCGCGCCGATGCCGGCGTTGAGCACGGCGTTGCGGTGGAGGTTGAACATCTCGAAGCCGTCCAGGTGCATCTGCGCGAGCTGGTCCACCGTCCAGTCCTCGGTGTGGGCCACCAGCCGCACCGCCCCGAGTGCCGCGAAGCGGTCCAGCGTGGCGGCGTCCGTCCGGCCGTAGGTGTCCTGGCGCTCTGCCAGCGGCGCCGCGTGCGCCTCGAGTCCCACCGGCATGGCGCC
>VGRA01000593.1 GCA_016875515.1 Deltaproteobacteria bacterium
CTTCAGCGCGCCGCCCTCCACCTCGGCCGCCTGCTCGGGCAGCTCCTTCGCCGGGCGCACCGTGACCGCCTGCACCGGGACCGTCACCGCCCCCGAGTGGGTGTCAGCCGTGATCCGCACCTCCGCGTTCATCCCGGGCAGCGCCCCCGCCGGCCGCACCGGGAGCGCCACCACCACCGCGAAGGAGACCACCTCCGCTTCCGATCCGGCGTTGCGGATGATGGCCTTCTGCGCCAACTCCACCACCTCGCCCACGAACACCTGCCCCTCCAGCGCGTCCAGCGTGACGCCTGCCTTCTGCCCCTGCCGCAGGTGGATGACCTCGTGCTCGCTCACCTCCAGCTTCACCTCCATGGCCGCCAGCGCCGCCACGGTCATCACCACGTCCTCGGAGAAGTCGCTGCCGCGCACGCGCTCGCCCACCTCGCGGGACAGCTCGATGACCGTCCCGTCCATCGGGGAGACCAGCGTCGTCTTCCCCAGCTGTGTCAGGGACTCCTCCAGCACGGCGCCCGCCTGGACCGCCCGCTGCCGCGCCGCGCTCAGCCGGGCCTCCGCCGCGTCCACCGCTGCGCGCGCCTGCTCCCGGTCCGCGGTGGAGCTGATTCCCTTGGCGAGCAGGCCGTCCACTCGCTGCAGTTCCGCGGTGGTGCGGGCCACCTCCACCTCAGCTGCGCGCGCGTCTGCCTTGGACGCGTTGGTCGCCGCGGACGCCTGGCGCACGCTCGCCTCGAACCTCCGGCGATCAATCCGCCCGAGTACCTGCCCGCGCGTCACCCGGTCCCCCTGCAGCACCCGCAGCTCGGTGAGATCTCCGGACAGGTTGGAGGAGATCCTCACCGTGGTGGAAGCGGCCAGCTTCCCGGAGCCGGCGATCACCCGCGAGATGTCTGCCCGCTTCGCCTCCGAGAGGGACACCTCCTCGGCGGGCTCCGGGCGCTCCCGCAGCCCCGCGGCCGTGATCGCCACCGCACCGCTCACCAACACCAGCCCCACCAGCGTCTTCCACCACGTCATGGGCTTCCACCTTCCCGGCCGCAGGTCCGCTCCAGGTTGACCCGGGCGATGGCAGCGTCAATCCGCGTCTCCAGCAGCTGGAGCTCCGCCTGCGCCAGCTTCAGCTGCGCGTCCCGCACGTCCAGCGTCGCCCCCTCGCCCACGGAGAACCGGCCGCGCGCCACCTCCAGCGCCTCGGAGGCACAGGCCAGGTTCTGACGCGCTACCTCTGCCGCCTCGCGCTGCGCGGTCCACGCCGAGAGCGCCCGCCGCACGTCTGCCTCCACCTCGCGCTGGGCCTGCTCCAGCTGCAGCTGCGCGGCGCGCACCCCCGCCTCCGCGGACCGCACCGCTGCGTCCGTGGCGTGGCCGGCGAAGAGGTTCCAGCGGAAGTTCAAGCCGCCGTTGAGGTAGTTCTGCCGCGAGGGCTCCAGGAAGAACGGCCCCGGCAGCGGCGCCGTCCGCCCCAGCGCCAATACGGCGCTCACCGCGGGGAGGTAGTCCGCGCGGGCCACCCCCACCGCCTGCTCGGCGCTCCGCACCTGCGCAGCCAGCACCTGCAAGAGCGGGCGCTGCTCGCGCGCCCGGGCCACCCACAGCTCAAGCGCGTCCGCGGGGCCCTCCTCCGGCGGCGCGCCCTCCGCCCGCAGCTCCACGTCCGCGCCGAGCGCCAGCCACACCGCCAGGTCTGCCTGCGCAGAGGTCACCCTCGCCGCGTGCTGCAGGGCGCTGATCCGGTCCTGCCCCGCGTTCACCTGGGCGGAGAGCACCTCCACGCGCCCGGCCCGCCCGGACTGGAACAGCGCCTCGGCGCGCGCCACCTGGTCCCGGCTCCGCTCCTCGTTGGCCCCCAGCACGCGGGCGCGCTCCTGCGCCCGCAGCAGCTCGTAGAAGCGCCGGACGCCCTCGAACTCCGAGCTGTTCCGCTGCTCGCGCAGCTGCCCCGCCGCCGCCTCCTCCTGCGCTCCGGCCTGCGCAATGCGGGACCACCAGCGACCGCCGTCGTACACCATCTGCTGGACGGTCACGTTCAGGTCGAAGTTGGAGTAGCCCACCGTCAGGTCCAGCGGCGTCACCTGCCCGGTGAACGGGTTGAACTGGTACTTGGGGCCTTCTCCCCGCCCCGCTACGACGCCGCCCAGGTTCACCTGAGGCAGAATGGCGGAACGCGCCCCCGCCAGGTTCTCCCCTGCGCGCACCCGGTCCAGCTCGGCCTGCAGCGCCTGGACGCTGTCCCGGCTGCGGACGCGGACCTCGGCCAGCGTGATGGGCGAGCCAGCCAGCGCGAGCGCGGCCACCACCGCGGCGACGGAGATCATGGCCCCCCTCCGGACATGCGCTCGAACAGCCCCGGCAGCCCCACCCGGAAGACCCCCACGTAGAGGGCGAACATTACCGACGCGAGCAGCAGCCCCTTCCAGCGGCGGAGCCCGCCCGCAGCGGACAGTCCGAGCCCCATCAGCCCCACGCCCCACAGCTGGAAGAAGTCCAGCGAGCGCAGCACCGCGGCGCGCGCCCCGGAGGCCTCCACCCACGCGCCCAGGTGGGACGGCAACAGCGTCTCGCGCTGCGCCAGGGACAGGCCCGGGC
>VGRA01000594.1 GCA_016875515.1 Deltaproteobacteria bacterium
GCCTGCTGCGGAGGGTGGACGGCACGGGCTCTCCGGAAGGGGTCTTCCGGAGCGTGGTCCAGGTGCTCGAAGGCGGCCGCTGATCCGCTCGCTGTACCGCCCGCTCAGCAGGGGGCTTGCCTCCCACCCGGGAACCTGCTAAGCGCCGCGCTTCCCAAGTAGCCCCGGAGAACCTGTTTGCCGAAGGATGACGCCATAGAAGTTGAGGGCACTGTGACCGAGCCCCTGCCAAACGCGATGTTCCGCGTAAGGCTGGACAACGGCCACGAGGTGCTTGCCCACATCTCGGGGAAGATGCGCATGCACTTCATCCGCATCCTTCCGGGTGACAAGGTGAAGGTCGAGCTGTCTCCGTATGATCTCTCGCGCGGCCGCATCACCTACCGCGCCAAATAGTCCGCTCAAACCGCCGAGGAAACCATGAAGGTCCGTGCGTCCGTGAAGAAGATGTGCACAAATTGCAAAGTCATCCGCCGCAAGGGCGTGATCCGGGTGATCTGCCCCACCAGCCCCAACCACAAGCAGCGCCAGGGCTAATCCCTGTCAACCCGGTTCCCGTGCGCAAGCGCGGGGCTGATCAACACCACCGAAGAGAAGGACGAGGAACAAAATGGCTCGCATCGCCGGCATTGATCTTCCCCGCGAAAAGCGCGTGGTGATCTCCCTCCAGTACATCTACGGCATTGGCAAGAGGACCGCCGCGGACATCTGCGCCGCCGCAGAGATCCCGCTCGTGACGCGGACCAAGGACCTCACCGATGACCAGGCCCGCAAGATCCGCGAAGTCATCGAGGCCAACTACAAGGTGGAGGGCGACCTGCGGCGCGAGGTCACCATGAACATCAAGCGGCTCATGGACCTGGGCTGCTACCGCGGCTTGCGTCACCGCAAGGGACTGCCCGTGCGCGGCCAGCGGACCCACACAAACTCGCGCACCCGTAAGGGGCCGAAGCGCGGCATCGTTCGTCCCAAGGCCGTTGCCCCCACGGCGGGCGGCCGGTAATCCAACGGCCCCGGCCCGAAGCCGGGGCGATCACCTCGAAGGAACGCATCCATGGCTGAAGAGACGAAGATCGCATCGGAAGGCGCCGGCGCAGAGGCTCCCAAGAAGGCCAAGCGCAAGACGAAGAAGAACATCCTCAACGGGGTTGTTCACATCCAGTCCACGTTCAACAACACGTTGATCACCATTACCGACGTTTCCGGGAACGTGATCTCGTGGTCCTCCGCAGGTGCGCGCGGCTTCAAGGGCTCTCGGAAGAGCACTCCGTTTGCCGCGCAGGTGGCCGCCGGTGATGCCGCTGCCAAGGCGATGGAGCACGGTCTCAAGAACGTCCAGGTGCTGGTCAAAGGACCTGGAGCCGGCCGCGAGTCCGCCCTGCGTGCGTTGGCCTCGGCCGGGCTGAAGATCTCCATCATCCGCGACGTGACGCCCATCCCCCACAACGGCTGCCGCCAGGCAAAGCGCCGCCGCGTCTAGACCCATTGCAGGGCACCCCGTGCTGAGCGCGGGGTGTTCCAGACCACCTTTCAAGGAGCTGAACCACCGTGGCCCGTTACACCGAGAGCGTTTGCCGCATCTGCCGGCGTGAAAACCTGAAGATGTACCTGAAGGGCGACCGTTGCTACACGGACAAGTGCGCCATTGAGCGCCGCCCCTATCCCCCCGGCCAGCACGGTCAGGGCCGGATGAAGTTCTCCAACTATGGTGTGCAGCTCCGCGAGAAGCAGAAGGTGAAGCGGATGTACGGCCTGCTGGAGAGTCAGTTCCGCGGCTACTACCACCGCGCTTCTGCCGGCAAGGGCAAGACGGGCGAGAACCTCCTGCAGCAGTTGGAGCTCCGGCTGGACAACGTGGTGTTCCGCATGGGCTTTGCGGACACGCGGTCCGAGGCGCGCCAGCTGGTCCGTCACGGCCACTTCGCTGTGAACGGGAAGCGGGTGAACATCCCCTCGTTCCACGTCCGTCCAGGCACCACCGTTGAGGTGGTTGAGAAGTCTCGCAAGGTGCTGCGCATCAGCGAGGCGCTGGAGACGGTGGACCGCCGCGGCGTGCCGCAGTGGGTGGAGCTGGACAAGAAGGCCTTCAAGGGCACGGTGCGTCAGGCTCCGAACCGCGAGGACCTGACCATGCCCATCCAGGAGCAGCTCATCGTCGAGCTGTACTCGAAGTAATTCCTGGCTCGCGCTGCCGCGCCTGGGAGGTGCCCGCGAGGACCCTCCCGGCGCGTTTGATGCGTTCTAGGTCAACGCTTTTTGTTGTACCCCGGACGTCCTCCCGCCATCGGGGCGGGGATGTGGGTGGCGGCCGGCTGACGCACACGAGGGAGAGGCACCATGGCGAACGAGTCTGTTGCTAAGAACTGGCGTGATCTCATCAAGCCCCGGCGTATGGACGTGGAGCAGGAAACGCTCACGGGTAGCTACGGCAAGTTCGTGGTGGAGCCGCTCGAGCGCGGCTTCGGTACCACGCTGGGCAACAGCCTGCGCCGCGTGCTCCTGAGTTCGCTGCAGGGCGCCGCCATCACCACCGTCAAGATAGACGGCGTGGACCATGAGTTCTCCACGGTGGCCGA
>VGRA01000595.1 GCA_016875515.1 Deltaproteobacteria bacterium
CCACGGCCACCAGGTCCCCTTCCTGCTGGAACGTTCCTGCGGGAGCGAAATCCAACCTCGGGATGAGCCCCACCACCCCCACGGTGGGCGTGGGCATGACGCCCTTGCCGTCCGTCTCGTTGTAGAGGGACACGTTGCCGGACACCACCGGCACGCCCAGCGCGCGGCAGCCGTCCGACAGCCCCTTCACCGCCTCCGCGAACTGCCACATCACCTCGGGCCGCTCCGGGTTGCCGAAGTTGAGGCAGTCCGTCAGCCCCAGCGGCTCGCCCCCCGCGCAGGAGACGTTGCGCGTGCACTCCGCCACCGCGTGGCTCCCGCCCAGCCGCGGGTCCAGGTAGACGAAGCGGCTGTTGCAGTCCGCCTTGAGCGCGAGCGCCTTCTCCGTCCGCTCCACCCGCACCACCGCCGCGTCCGCCTTGCCGGGCAGCACCGCGCCGCCCAGCCGCACCATGCTGTCGTACTGGCGGAACACCCACTCCTTGCTCGCAATGGTGGGGGACGACAGCAGCTGCAACAGCGACTCCCCGAGGTCCGCGGGCGCAGGCAGCGACAGCGGGTTGAACGCGCGCGCCTCCGCCAGCCACGCCGGCTCCGCCTGGGGCCGGTCGTAGACGGGCGCCCCGTCCGTGAGCGGCTCCACCGGCAGCTCGGCACACACCACGTCCCCTTCCAGCACGCGGTACAGCCCGGTGTCCGTCACGCGCCCCACCACGGCGGCGTCCAGGTCCCACTTGCGGAAGATGTCCAGCACCTCCTGCTCGCGCCCCGCCTTCGCCACGATGAGCATCCGCTCCTGGCTCTCGGAGAGCATGACCTCGTACGGCGTCATGCCCACCTCCCGCCGCGGCACGCGCGAGACGTCCAGGTCCAGCCCGCTGCCCGCACGCCCCGCCATCTCCACCGACGAGGAGGTGAGCCCCGCCGCCCCCATGTCCTGGATGCCCACCAGCGCGTCCGTCTGGAACAGCTCCAGGCAGGCCTCCAACAGCAGCTTCTCCGTGAACGGGTCTCCCACCTGCACCGTGGGGCGCTTGCTCTCCGTGGTGTCGTCGAACTCGGCGGACGCCATGGTGGCGCCGTGGATGCCGTCCCGGCCCGTCTTCGCCCCCACGTACAGCACCGGGTTGCCCACGCCGGAGGCGGTGCCCTTGAAGATGCGGTCCGCCGGCAGCACCCCCACGGTGAAGGCGTTCACCAGGCAGTTGCCGTCGTAGCTCTCGTCGAACGCCACCTCGCCCGCCACGGTGGGCACGCCCATGCAGTTGCCGTAGCCGGCAATGCCCGCCACCACGCCTTGCAGCAGCCGCGCCGTCTTCGGGTGGCGCGGGCTGCCGAAGCGCAGCGAGTTCATCAGCGCCACGGGCCGCGCCCCCATGGTGAAGACGTCCCGGAGGATGCCGCCCACGCCGGTGGCCGCCCCCTGGTACGGCTCGATGTAGCTGGGGTGGTTGTGCGACTCCATCTTGAACGCCGCCGCCCACCCGTCCCCAATGTCCACGACGCCGGCGTTCTCCCCCGGCCCCACCAGCACCCGCGGGCCGGTGGTGGGAAAGCCCCGCAGGTGCACGCGCGAGGACTTGTAGGAGCAGTGCTCGCTCCACATGACGGAGAAGATGCCCAGCTCCAGCAGGTTGGGGTGGCGGCCCAGCGTCTCCACAATCCGCGCGTACTCGTCCGGCTTCAGCCGGTGCGCCGCGACGACTTCCGGGGAATGGCTCATCTCTCCGTCATCCTGTCCTCGAGCGCCACGCGCCCGACCGAGTGGCGAAACGCCTGCCACAGCACCGCCCGCTTCTGCGCCGCCGTCACCTGCCCCGTCAGCCTCAGCCCCGCCCCCAGGTACACCGCCTTCACCGCGCCGGGGGACGTGACCGAATCCACCCCCTGCTGCAACGCCCGCAGCTGCGCCTGCAGCTCCGGCACCTCGAACGCGAGCGACAGCTGCCGGCCCAGGTAGCGGTCACGCTGGAACAGCGCCTTCAGCGCCGCGCGGCAACCCTCCCCCTTCACCCGCACCACCAGCGCCTCCTCCGCCGCCCCCGGGTCCAGCTTCATCCCCGGGCAGGCCGCCTTCGCCGCCGCCTCGGCCGCCTCCACCCCGCCGTCCGCCATCACCGGCTCCACCTGCAGCCGCCACACCGCCATGCGCCCCTCTGCGAAGAGCAGCAGCAGCGTCTCCCCGCCCGCCTGCTTGCCGGTGAGCAGCAGCTCCCCGGACGGCAGCACCTCCGCCTCCGCCACCGCGGGCTTCTCCACCTCCACCCAGTCCAACGCCGCCAGCCGCTCGAACTGCTCGCGGCCACCCTGCAGCTGCACCACCTTGTCCACCGGCCACGCCGCGGCCAGCGCGCACGGCCCCAGCCAGCACCACAGCGTGAGCAGGCGCGGGCTCATGCGAGCAGCGACTCGAACAGCGCCCGCCCGTCCGTGCTGCCGAGCAGCGCCTCGGCCGCCCGCTCCGGGTGGGGCATCATCCCCAGCACGTTGCGCGCCTCGTTCACGATGCCGGCAATGCCGTTGCGCGAGCCGTTGGGGTTGTCCGCATACCGGAACACCACCTGCCCCTCCC
>VGRA01000596.1 GCA_016875515.1 Deltaproteobacteria bacterium
GCCCGGGGGGCGGTGGGGGCGGTGGGGGCGGGGGCGTGGGCGCGTCCCGCCACTCCACGGAGAGGCCGAGGGACAGGATGCTGGCGTCCCGGCTGTCGTACCCCGCCGGCGCGGCGAGCCCGAACAGGTGATGGTAGCGGACGAAGGGGCCCAGCTGCACGGGGGCGGTGTCCTCCGGCAGCGGGAACTGCACCCCGACCGCCGGGGTGAGCAGCAGGCGGAAGCCGGTGGAGTCCATGGCGTCCAGCCCGGCCCCGAACCAGGGCACCGCGCGGGTGCCGTCCAGGACCACGCGGTAGCGGGCGCCCAGCCCCAGCCCGAGCGCGGTGCCCGGGCGCGTGTACGGCCCCGGGTCCGAAGGGGAGAGGAGGACGTAGGTGGCGTGGGCCTCCACGTCCAATCCCGGCGCCAGCTCCAGCGCGGCGCCCACCTGCAGGTCGAACCCGGCGCCGAAGGTGGAGGCCTGCGGCTCGGAGAGGGGCAAAGACACACCGGGCGTGGTCCGCACCGAGAGGGGAAACCCCTCGGCAACGGCCAGCCCGGTGGTGCCTTGCAACGCTGCGAGCGCGGCGAGGAATGCAGCGGAGGGCCGCATGGTCCCCTCCGATTTTACGCCGCCTTGGTGGCCGCCGCGAGAACCGAGCGCGCGCGGACCGCGGCGGGAGCCTCCGACCCGGGGTGGTCCTTCAGCACCCGGCGCAGCTCCTCGGCCGCCAGCTTCATCTCCCCTTGCGTGGCGAGCAGCTCGGCGAGCGAGACGCGGGCGTCGGCGGAGTACGGGTTGATGGCCAGGGCGCGGCGGAGGTGGCGCTCGGCGTCCCGGAGGCGGTCATCCCGCTGGTATGTCACGCCGAGGGCGGTGTGGAGCCACGCGTCGTACGGGTCCAGCGCGGAGAGCCCCTCGAACACCACCGTGGCCTTCTGCAGGTCGCCGCGCTCGAGGAACTCGAAGCCGCGCCGGGCCATGCGGTGGATGGCGGCCCGGGGGATGCCCTCCAAGTCGGCGAGCGTCTTGTGGCCGTGGATGAAGGCCATGACGTCGGACTCGGCGTAGCGGCGTGCCGGGAGGCCGATTTTCCGGGCGGCCGCGGCGAGCAGGTTCTCTTTCTCGGCGGGGGCCTTGGGCTGCTGGACGGTTCCGGTGTTCGGGGCCATGGCGCGGTTCCTCGCGTGAGCGTGTGGGGGTGGGGTGGACTAGGCCTTGTCCGCCTGGGCATCCAGCTGGACGTTGCCGCCCTTGCCGCCCAGGTTCTGCATCAGGCCGGAGAGCATCTGGAAGAGATTGGCGAGCATCTGGATGGCCTCGATGGCGCTGGACAGCGGGTTCTCGCCGCCGTTGGCGTTGAGGCCGCCCATCCCGTTGCCGTCTGCCGCGGGCTGGGTGTCCACCGCGCCGTCGGCTGCGCCCGCCGCCTGTTCCGCCCCGGCCGGCTTGGCCGCGCCGGTCTTGTTGGTGGCGCGCACCTCGTCCTGGGAGGTGCCGGACAGCATCTTGCTGAACATCTGGGAGAACAGCTCGGAGATCATCTGCTCGAACTGCTGCTTCCACTCGTTGGAGCCGAGCGCCGGGCGGTCGCCGGTGGCGGCGCCCTGGTCCGCGGCGGTGCCGGTGCCGCCCACGTCCTTCTGCGTGGTGTCCAGCGTCTGGATGTAGGACTTCTCCGCGTCCTGCGTGGCGCCGGTGATGAGCCCCTCCACCTTGCCGGCCGCGTCCTCCTTGAACCACTTCACGTCGTCGTGGGAGCCGGTGTCGCCGAGGCGGAAGTTGTCGCGGGTGTTGGCGTTCTTCTCCAGCCAGGCCTGCCCGCCGGGGACGACGTCACCGGTCTTGGGGGCGTTGGTGTTGATGCCGTCGATGGCGACGTGGTCATCCCCGTTGACGATGTCCAGCTTCTGGGACACCGACTGGCCGGTCTGCGAGGTGGTGTCCACGGAGATGGTGGTGCCGTCCGGGAGGCGGAAGTTGGAGTCCTTGGTGAAGTCCCACTTCGTCCCGTCCTTCTCGGAGACGTGCGGGTCGCCCCAGATGCGGGTCATGGGCTCGTCGGAGGGGGACTGGTTGGGGCCGTACACCTTGAAGGCGGCATCCTTGCCCTCGGGGACGATGGTGTAGCCGCCGGCGGTGCGCACCGAGCCCTCGGGGAAGCCCTCCGGGTTCTTCTCCAGCCCCTTCCCGGCCGGGGACGCGGCCTGGTCCACGGAGGGGGAGGAGAGCACGCCCTGCTGCTGCCCCGGCGCGCCGCCGAAGTTGATGTTGATGTTGATGTTGATGTTCACCTCGAAGTTGCTCTGCGCCGAGGCGACGCCGGGCTTGGAGACCTCGGCGGTCTTGGCGGCGTCGGCCGTCTTCGGGGTGGTGTCCAGCGAGCGGGGGGTGATGGCGCCCGGGCTGGTCGGGGTGGTGCTGCCGGTGGCGCCCGGCTTGACCGTGGGGTCCGTCGGCTTCGCGGTGTCGGTCGGCTTGGTGGTCAGCGCGGGGTTGGCGGAGGGGAGCTGGGTCAGGCGCATGGCGGAAGTTCCTTCGAGATTGGGTGAGTGCTGCGTTGAAGGGATTATCTGCGGTGTCACCGG
>VGRA01000597.1 GCA_016875515.1 Deltaproteobacteria bacterium
GCGTGGGCCCTGGCGGCGGCGTAGGTGGCGCACACGCCTCGATGAAGCGCACCACCACCTGCGCCCAGTCCGGGTCAGGGACCACGCCGGGGCCGGCCAGGTCCGCCATGACCTTGCCGAAGCTGTACGCCTGCATGAACGCGGCGAGGGCGCGCGGGGGAACGGCGGGATCGATGAAGCCGCGGGCCTGCGCCCGCTGCACCACCGCCTCCAGCGCGGAGAGCACCTTGATCTGCTCGGCCTGGATGACGGCCGTCAGCCGCGGGCGCTTCCAGGTGGCGCCAATGACGCTCGCGCGCGACAGCCGCTGTTCTTCCCGGGGGATCTGCAGCCCCGCGTGGACCAGGTGCCGCACCCCGGCGCGGAAGGCCTCGAGGTCCGGGGCGTTGTCCACGAGGTGGCCAATGGCGGCCACGTCCTCCATGCCCCGGCCCATGAACTGCCGCGCACGGGCCGCCTCGATGAGCCCCTCCCGGTCACCGAAGAAGTAATAGATCATCCGGACGGAGAAGCCGGCCTGCCGGGCCACCTCCAGCACGCGGACCGCGCTCTCCCCGTCCCGCTCAATGGCCTCCACGGCCGCGCGCAGGATGGGCTCGCGCGTGCTCTGAGCGTCCTCGGCCGAGAGCGTCAGGTCTCCAGGGGGGGGGGAGGACGGGGGCACGGACGCAGACACTAGGCCGTGCCCGGCCGCCGCGCCACACGCTAGAACGCCGCCGTGCCCATGGTTGTCCGCTTCGTCCTCTTGCGCCCCCGCGTGCCCGAGAACCTCGGGTCCGCGGCGCGCGCGCTCAAGAATTTCGGCTGGGGGGACTGGGGCACCGTCCAGAGCGAGGTGACGGACCTGGCCGGGGCCCACCGGATGGCCGTCCAGGCGGAGGACACCCTGGCTGCGCGCCAGACGTGGGGCTCCCTCGACGAGGCGCTCGCCGACCGGGCGTGGGTGGTGGGAACGAGCAGCCGGAAGCTCCCGGGCAAGCGCCGCCTCACCCCGCGGCAGCTGGCCGAGGAGGCGCTGGGGCGGGGCCCCACCGCGCTCGTCTTCGGGGACGAGCGGAGCGGACTGACGAACGAGGAACTGGAGCGCTGCCACGCCCTGTCCGCCCTGCCCACCACCGCGGCGCAGCCCTCGGTCAACCTGGCGCAGGCGCTGCTTGTCTACGCATACGATCTCCGACAGGCGGTCTTGTCCCAGGGCCCCGGCACCACCGGGCCCCGCGCCGTCCCGGCCACGGACGCCCAGCTCCGGGTGTTGCGCGAGGCGCTGGTGGGGACGCTGCAACGCGGCGGCTTCCTGAAGGAGAACGACGGGCGCCCCGCCCCGGACCAGCTGGTGGCCACGCTCGTGCGTGCCGGCCTGTCACGCGCCGAGGCGGAGCTCTGGACGGCCGCCCTCAAGACGGTGGAGAAGCACCTCCCGTGAGCCGCAAGCCCCCTCCCCGCCCTGCATCCGAGAGCCGCCCGCCCCGCGAGCGCCAGGACTGGCTGTCCCGCGCGCTCGCCCGAGCAGGGGTGATGACGCTCGCGGAGGCGGAGGACGCCATCCGGGCCGGGCGCGTGAAGGTGTCCGGCCGGCTGGTGCGCCAGCCCTTCGCGGTGGTGCAGCCGGGCGAGGACCTCCGGGTGGACGGGCACAAGGTGCTGCTGCGCCGGGAGACGCGGGTGCTGGCCTTCCACAAGCCGGCCGGCGTGGTGACGGCGCCCGAGGATGGGCACGGCAAGGGGGACACCGCCTTCACGCTGCTCTCCGCGCAGCTGCCGCCGGAGCTCTCGGGCTTCGGCTGGCACGCGGTGGGACGGCTGGACCGCAACACCACGGGTCTGCTGCTCTTCACCAACGACGAGCGCTTCGTGGCGCACGCCACGTCTCCCTCCACCCACCTGCCGCGCCGCTACGTGGCCCAGGTGCAGGGGGGCGCCACGGAGGAGAAGCTGCAGCCGCTGCGGGAAGGGATGCAGCTGGACGACGGCCCGGCCCGCCCGGCGAAGGCGGAGCTGCTGGACGGCACGCACGTTTCGGTGACGCTGACCGAGGGGCGCTTCCACCAGGTGAAGCGGATGCTGGGCGCGGTAGGGCTGCCGGTGCGGCGCCTGCACCGGGCCTCCGTGGGGGGCCTGGAGCTGGACGTGCCCGAGGGGGCGTTCCGGGAGCTGGGCAGGGACGAGCTGCGGACCCTGCTCGGCTTCCCGCCCGCGTGACTCAGCCCCGGTGCTGGTGCACGGCCATGATCGGGTAGTTCATGTGCCGGTAGCTGATCCGCTGGGAGCCGTCCGGGTTGACGTTGTTGGAGCCCAGGAACAGCGGCTTCCCCTTCTGCCACCCGGCGAAGAGGACCACGTGCTGCCCGCCACGGGTCTTCATGGAGACCACGTCCCCGGGGCGCGCGTTCTGCAGCGACACCCGGCGGAAGTTGGCATCCCGGTCCAGGTTGTTCATCAAGCCGCGCACGGAGGCGTTGGCCTTGCCCGCGGAGAGCTGGCCGGATGCCACCAGCACGCCGGAGACGAAGTTCGCGCAGTTCTTGTTGTTGGGCACCCAGTCCTGCATCACGCGCCCCACCGCGTTGCCGG
>VGRA01000598.1 GCA_016875515.1 Deltaproteobacteria bacterium
CGTCCGGCTGGACGGTTGCGGCCGGCGGTGGCGCCGTCAGCTTCCGGGTCTCGGACGACGGCCCCGGCATCTCCCCCGCGCTCCACCCACACCTGTTCCAGCGCGGCGCGCACGGCCCCAGCGGGGGACACGGACTGGGGCTGTACCTGGCGCGGCAGTTGGTGGAGGCCATGGGCGGGACGATCCACGCGGCCCCCCAGCAAGGCCGGGGCGGTCTTCACCTTCACCCTTCCCGCCGCCATGGCAGCGGCCCACGCCCCCGCGCACGCGTGATCCACCGGAGGTCCGGGCTGTGGTACGCCCACGCCCCATGGATCTCAGCCACTTTCCTTCCCTCTCCGAGGACATCCGGCAATTCAATGCGCGCGGCCAGGAAGGCCGGGATCCCGTGGCGGCGCTCCATGCCGAGCGCCGCAAGCGGTACGGACTGTTCAGCACCCTGCTGACCCACGCGGAGATGGAGGCGCTGCGCCCGTACCTTTTCTGCTACGGGGAAAAGCTGCCGACCGCCGCGTCCGACGCGCCGGTGAAAGTGCTGAACCTGGTCAACGGCGCCTGGAAGGCGCCCGCGGAGGGGAAATTCGCGGACCTGCCCAGCCTGGCGGACCGGCGCGTGCCGCTCGCCTCCGTCCCGGCCTCCACGCAGGCGGACGTGGAGGAGGTGGTGGCCGCCGCGGACGCCTACTGGAAGGGGCTGTACTGGGCAGACGAGGTGGCGACGTACCGCAAGCACGTCGTTGCCAATTTCGCCCGGCTGATGGACCACTTCGCCGAGGAGTGCCTGCGGGAGATCCGCTGGCAGATCCCCAAGACGCGGCTGGAGGCGCAGAAGGACTTCTTCGAGGCCAAGCGCGCCGCGGATCACCTGGGCGGCAGCATGGAGGCGGCGGCGCGCGGGGAGGTGGTCCCGCCCATGCTCGCGGACCACGTCTACTGGCGCAACGCGTACCTCCCTGCGGGGGTGAGCGCCATCATCACCCCCATGAACTTCATCTGGGGCATCCCGGGCATCCACCTGGCCGGGGCGTACCTGGCAGGCGTGCCGTACATCTACAAGGGCCACCCCTTCGCGGCCATCAGCAACACCACGATGATCCGCTTCCTCCTCGCCTCCGGCGCGGACCCGCGGCAAATCCACAAGCTGGAGGGCTTTGGCGGCGGAATTGCCGGGCTGGCCACCGACAGCCGCGTGGCAGTGGTGTGCCTGACCGGCTCCTCGGAGACGGCCAAGCGGATTGCCGCGGGGCGCGGCGTCAACCGGCTCCGCTTCGAGGGCGGCGGCTGCAACTGGGCCTGGGTGGACGACGGGTACTCGGACGAGGAACTCCGGAAGATCGCCGTGCGGCTCAGCTACTCCAAGCTGGGCTTCGGCTCGCACAAGTGCACGTCCTTGCACGGCGTGGCCGCCTCCGAGTCCACGCTGCGGAAGCTGGAGACCTACATGAAGGAGGAGTGGGCACAGTGGAAGGTGGAGGACCCCCGCGAGGTGACGGGCGACAAGTTCGTCTCGCCGTTGATGGTCCACAAGGCGCAGACGCTGCTGGACATCGTCGCGCAGGCGAAGAAGACGCCCGGCGTGGAGGTGCTGGTGGAGGGGCGCCGGGCCGAGGGCGCCTACGGGCAGCACTCGGAGGCCTGCTCCCCGGCCATGATCCGCATCCGCAAGGACAGCGTGGTGCACGTCAACTGGGACGGCCGCGGCGTCATCCCGGTGGAGCTGGCGAAGCACGAGTTCTTCATGCCGGTCCTCGTGACCATGCCCCTGGAGGGGTTTGACGCCTTCCTGAACTTCAGCCTGTTCGAGAACCCGCATGATCTCGCGGTCAGCATCTGGACCCGGGATGACCGCAAGCTGCAGCGCGCCCGCCGCACGCTGGGCGGCATGCTGAAGGAGAACGACGGCACCGACAGCGCGCTCGAGTGGGAGGAGTTCGGCAACTCGGGCATTGGCGAGTCCGGCAACATGGGCGTGGGGGACATTACCGCCACGCTGTCCATCTACAGCCGCCGCCAGAAGGGCCGGCACATCACGTTCTAGGGTCCGCGCCATGGTCCGCACCGTCCACGTCCCGGCTGGCGAGCGCTGCACGGTGGATCTCGAGGGGGAGTCCATCGAGGCGCGCGCGGGGGAGCCCGTTGCCGCGTCCCTGCTCGCCGCGGGCGTTACCACCTTCTCCCGCTCGGTGAAGTACCACCGGCCGCGCGGGGCGTACTGCCTTGCCGGGGCCTGTGGGCAATGCCTGATGGACGTGGATGGGGTCCCCAACGTCCCCACCTGCCGCGTCCCGGCCCGGCCGGGGATGAAGCTGCACCGGCAGAACGCCTTCCCCTCCGGGGACGTGGACGTGTTCGAGGCGGTGGACTGGCTCTTCCCCCGCGGGATGGATCACCACGAGATGTTCGCCGGCGTCCCCGTGGCGGAGGCAGTGATGCTGCACGTGGCACGGGCGCTCGCCGGGCTGGGGACGCTGCCGAAGGAGGCGCCGCCCCCCCGGGCCCCGGCGCGGGACGAGCGCGTGGACGCGGTGGTGGTGGGGGCCGGCCCCGCAGGCCTGGCCGC
>VGRA01000599.1 GCA_016875515.1 Deltaproteobacteria bacterium
CCGCGGCAGACAAGGCCGCGGTGACGGAGGCTTGCGCGCTGATTTCGGCGGCCGGCGTGTCCAGCGCGCGGTCTGCGAGCCGCGCGGCGGCCTGCTCGAGTGCGGCATCCCGGCGGGGCGAGGAGCGTCCATGCCGGTCGAAGTGGCGCTCGACCTCCTCCAGCGGGGTAGGGGCCGCGGACAGCCAGGCGGCAAGCAGCAGCCCGGTCAACGCGGGTCCTCCTCCGCGATCCGGATGGCGCGGAGTTCACCGGCCGTGCGGTCCCGGAGCCGCTCTCCCAGCAGCGGCAGGTGGGGCAGCAGCGCGCGACCCCAGGCCGCATCCACCGGGGCCAGCACCAGCGTCTCACCGGAGACGTTCCGGGGGCGTGCAGCGCGGGCGAGCGCGGGGCCGGCCACCTCCTCCCAGAGGGCGTCCAGGCCCGAGGCGATGCCTCGCTCGCGGGAGAGCCGCGTGAGCAGCGCAGGGAGGAGTGCCCGGAGAGACTGGGGATCACGTGACGCCATGGAATCCTTGACCTCTAACACGGCAGCCGGTATCTACCGCGCCGCTGTCGACATTTGGGTCCTTAGCTCAGTGGTAGAGCACTACCTTGACACGGTAGGGGTCAGTGGTTCGAAACCACTAGGACCCACCAAAAAAAGGCAGTAGCGAGGGCGGGCGGCACGGGCAGAGGTAGCCCCGCCGCCCGTCGGCGTTTGGTGCGTTCGTTCGTGTCCGAGGAGTTCTCCATGTCCGAGCAGATCAAGGTCACCCTTCCCGACGGCAGCACGCGCGAGGCGCCGCGGGGCATCTCCGTGGTGGACTTCGTCAAGCAGTTCATCGGGCCGGGGCTGGCGAAGGCGGCCTACCTGGCCAAGGTGAACGGCGCGGCGGTGGACCTGTCCCGGCCGCTGTCCGAGGACGGCCAGCTGCAGATCTTCACCACCAAGACGGCCGAGGCCCTGGACACCGCGCGCCACGACGCAGCCCACGTGGTGGCGGAGGCGGTGCAGCGGCTCTTCCCGGGGACGCAGGTCACCATCGGGCCCACCATTGAGGACGGTTTCTACTACGACTTCTTCCGGGACCGGCCCTTCACGCCGGAGGACCTAGAGAAGGTCGAGGCGGAGGCCAACGCAATCATCGCCCGGGACGTGCCTTTCGTCCGCTCGGAGATTTCAGCTGAGGAGGCGCTCCAGCTGTTCGAGAAGATGGGCGAGACGTTCAAGGTGGAGATCGTCCGGGACATCGTGGCGCGGGGGGCGACGACGTTGACGCTCTACACCCACGGGGACTGGGTGGACTTCTGCCTCGGGCCCCACGGCCCCTCCACGGGGCGCATTGGCGTCATCAAGATCCTGAACTCCTCCGGGGCGTACTGGCGCGGTGACAGCACCAAGCCCATGCTGCAGCGGATCTACGGCACGGCCTTCTTCGACAAGAAGGGGCTGGAGGAGCACCTGAAGCGGCAGGAGGAGGCCCGCAAGCGGGACCACCGCAAGCTGGGCAAGGAACTGGACCTGTTCCACTTTCACCCGTTCTCGCCCGGCTCGGCCTTCTGGACGGAGAAGGGGACGCAGCTGTACGTGACGCTGTCCGAGTACATGCGGCGGCTCACGCGCGAGCACGGTTACGTGGAGATCAAGACGCCGCTGCTGTTCAACAAGGGGCTGTGGGAGATCAGCGGCCACTGGGGCAAGTACAAGGAGAACATGTTCCTGGTGCTGGACAGCGAGACGGAGAGCCACGACTTCTCGCTCAAGCCCATGAATTGCCCGTCTCATCACCTGTTCTACGGCTTCAAGAAGCGGAGCTACCGGGAACTGCCGCTGCGGTTCCACACGCAGGACGTCCTGCACCGCAACGAGGCGGCGGGGAGCCTGGGTGGCCTGACGCGCGTGCGGCAGTTCCAGCAGGACGACGCTCACATCTACTGCATGGAGTCCCAGGTCTCGGACGAGGTGAAGCGCTTCGTCCAACTGCTGGACCGCGTGTACAACGCGGTGGGGCTGACGTACGCGGCCAAGTTCTCCACGCGCCCGGAGCAGCGGTTGGGGGACGACGCGCAGTGGGACCGGGCCGAGGCGGCGCTGAAGTCCGCGCTGGACGGGCTGGGAGTGCCGTACGAGATCAAGCCGGGAGAGGGGGCCTTCTATGGGCCCAAGATCGACTTCGACGTGTCGGACAGCATTGGCCGCACATGGCAGCTGGGGACCATCCAGCTGGATTACCAGGGGCCGCAGCGGTTCGACCTCACCTACGTGGGCGAGGACAACGCCGAGCACCGGCCGGTGGTGCTGCACCGGGCCATCTACGGCAGCTTCGAGCGCTTCATCGCCATCCTGATCGAGCACTTCGCGGGGGCGTTCCCGGCGTGGCTCGCGCCGGTGCAGGCCAACATCGTCACGGTGGCGGACCGGCAGCTGCCGTGGGCGCGCGAGGTCCAGGCGCGGCTTTTTGCGCAGGGGCTCCGGGTGACGCTGGATGACTCGGACCACACGCTGAACGCGAAGATCCGCGGGAGCCAGCTCCAGAAGGTTCCCTACACGCTGGTGGTGGGGGACAAGGAGGT